>NZ_JBEXZD010000005.1:0-149524 GCF_040628575.1 Streptomyces sp. NPDC006393 | reverse complement strand
CGTTTCGGATCCTGGCGGACCTGGAGCGCCGTCATCCGTTCGTGCCTGGTTCAGGGAAGCAGCAGGAGTTTGCCGGTGGTGGCACGGGACTCGATGTCGCGATGGGCTTGGGCCGCGGCGTCGAGTGGGTAGCGATGGCCGATTCCAGGGTCGAGGTTCTTGTTCCGCACCAGGTCGAAGAGGTCGGCGCTGTGACGCAGGAGTGCCTCGCGGGTGGGGATGTGGTCCCGGAAGACCGGATAGGAGATCTTGATGCTGCGGGGCAGCTCCCGCAGGTTGACCACCGGGGCCGCGCCTAGGACGGCCCCGTAGTACAGCAGCAGTCCGTGCGGCCGGAGCACGCTCATGGACGCGCGGAAGGTGGTTTCACCGCCGCCGTCGAAGACGACATGAACGCCCTCGCCGCCGGTCAGGTCCAGCACCGCCTCCACGAACGCGGCGCCGGTGGACAGCACTATGTGGTCGGCGCCGGCCCGGCGGGCTATGTCGGCCTTCTGCGCGCCGGACACGATGCCGATGACGGTGCCGCCGCGGGCTTTGATGAGCTGGGTCAGTTTCTGCCCGAGCCCGCCTGCCGCCGCGTGCACCACGGCGGTCTGGCCGGGCTGGATGTCGGCGGCATCGGTGACGAAGTGGTGAGCGGTGATGCCCTGCATCATCAGGCTGGCGGCCACGTCGTCGGGGATGTCGTCGGGCACCGGCACGGCGTCGGCCGCGGGCAGCACGATCTGCTCGGCGTAGGAACCGTAGGCGTACACCCAGGCGACCCGATCACCGACGGCGAACTCGTTCACGTCCGGGCCCAGCGCGCTGACGCGGCCGGCGCCCTCCACCCCGGGCACGAAAGGGAGTTCACCGGTGGCCGCGCCGAGTCGGCGGGCCCCGGTGTCCATGAAGTTCACCCCGGCCGCGGTGATGTCCACGCGGATCTCGCCCGGCCCTGGTTCGGGGGTGGGGAGGTCGGAGAAGTGCAACTGCTCGGGTCCGCCGAGTTCTTCCACAACGATGGCGCGCATGTCGGGCACCCTTCCTTCTTTCGGATGCCGTCCACTGTCCCTCGCATAAAATGGACCAGCAAGTCCAATCCTGGAGCCTCGGGAGGCGCCCGTGACCATCGGCGCAGACGGAGCGGAGCGATTGACCCGCAAGGGCAGGGAGACCCGGCGGCGCATCGTCGAGGGCGCGGCCGAGGAGATCCGTGAGCGGGGTGCCGCCGGCACAACCCTCGACGACATCCGCGCCCGCACCGCGACCAGCAAGAGCCAGATCTTCCACTACTTCCCCGGTGGGAAGGAGGAGCTGCTCCTTGCGGTGGCCGCCCGCGAGGCAGACCGCGTCCTGGAGGACCAGGAGCCCCACCTCTCCGACTTGCGCACATGGTCTGCCTGGCGGGACTGGCGCGACGCGGTGCTGTGGCGTTATGAGCAGCAGGGTGTCAACTGCCCGCTGGGGGTGCTGATCACCGAACTGGGCCGCACCACTCCGGCCGCGCAGCAGCTGACAAGCCAGTTGATCAGCACGTGGCAGGCGGCCCTGCGTGAAGGCGTCCTGGCCATGCAGGAGGCCGGCGAGATCGACCGCCGGCTGGACGCCGACCGGACGGCGGCCGCACTCGTCGCAGCGGTACAGGGCGGGGTGACCATCCTGATGGCTACCGGAGGCATCGCACACCTCGAAGCGGCTCTCGACACGACGCTGTCCCTGTTGCGGGCCGGTGCTCCGGATGGGCGGTGACCCGGCGCGTGAGAGGTCTCTCATACCTATACGCACTTTTTTGTCAGTACTTCCAGTGACAAGTCATGCCGCCGTACGGTGCGTTCATGACGTACAACGCAACCCGGCAGAACGCCGGACACTCTCTTGAGCAGCGCCTTCAGCACCTGGAGAACCGCCTTGAGATCCAAGACCTGATAGTGCGCTACGGCCTCGGTCAGGACCTGCACGAAGACGGCGACAACGACGTCCTGGAGCAGTGGGACTCGGTGTTCGCACCCGAGGCCCGCGTCGACTACTCGGCGGCCGGCGGCCCGCAGCTGAAGGACATCCCCTACAGGGACCTCGTCGAGGTGATGCGCGCACCCGACGGATCGATGAGCGGGCTGCTCAAGTGGCAGCATTTCCAGGGGTTTTCCACTGTCGACATCGATGGCGACCGCGCGGTTGCCCGTACCCAGCACCTTCACACTCACAAGGGCGACACCGACGGCCAGGGCTGGAACCTCATCCAGACGGGCTTCTTCGTCGACCGGCTGGCGCGGCGTCCGGAGGGATGGCGCATCATGCACCGCACCTTGGAGATCATCTGGATGGACACCTTCCCCACGGCGTGACGGGACACATCAGCTCCCCTAGCCGGAAGGCCTGCCCTCGCCTGTGCGGGAAGGGGCGGCACTTCGCGACTGCGCCGCCCAGTCGTGCAGGGCGTAGAGCGCCGTCGCCAACTCCGCGCCGGCCGACGTCAGTTCGTACTCCACATGAGGCGGCACCTCGTCGTAGACGATGCGGCGCACGACGCCGTCGCTCTCCAGCGCGCGCAGCTGCTGGACGAGCATCTTCTGCGTCACCTCCGGGATGGCCCGCTCAAGGTCGGAGAAGCGGCGCGGTCGGCGGACCAGGAGGTGATGGATGATCAGCAGTTTCCATCGGCCGCGCAGGATCCCCAGGGTGTGCTCGACACGGCTGATGGAGCACGCCGAGGCCGGCGAATCGGCGGGGCGGGAGTCAGGGGTCATGGCGCTGGGAACCGTTCTCGGCGGAGGATTCCTGTGAGGAGTGGCGAGTCGTCAGGGCGGCCACCAGGCGTCGGTTGGCCTCGTGGGGTGTCATGCCCCAGTCCCACTCAGTCTTGTGCAGGCGCAGGGAGACGACACCGTGCCAGGCCGACCAGAGCATGAGCGCCGCGGCGAAGGGGGCCTGCGGGTCGACGCGACGGGCGAGCTCCACGATGCGCTGCTGCAGGCGAGGCCCGTGTTCGGCGCGGGTGGCCGGAAGCTCGTCGTCGCTTTCGAAGAGCAGCTGATAGGCACCGGGGCGCTCCAGCGCCCAGGTGATGTAGGCGTCGCCTGCGACGACCAGCCGGTCGGTGTCGTCGGGTGCTCTGTCCAGCGCAGCTTCGACCGTGCTGATCAAGGAGGTGTACTCGGCGTCGAGTACGGCCGAGCGCAGGTCTGCCTCCGAGGGGAAGTGCCAGTAGACCGCGGACGGGGCGACCTGGCAGGCCCGCGCGATCGAGCGCAGGGACGGCACGGCGACGGGCTGCGGCTGCGCCAGCATCTCCACCGCGGCGGCGACGAGATCGCCGCGCAGGTCGCGGCGATCTCTGGCGTTGGCTCCTTCTCGGGATCTGCTCACCACTCCATTGAACACCTGTTCATTGTAGGCTTCAATGAACAGGTGTTCAGGAAGGTGTATGCAGCGATGCTCACGCTCATGACAGTGATCCGCAAGGGCCCGAGGTCTCCACGGCGGACTTCCGCCGCTTCATGGAGCACGAATACGGACCGACCTACGCGGCTCTGCCCCAGGTGAGGGAGTACGTGCAGTACTACCTCACCGACACGGTGAGCGACGGCGCGGAAGAACCCATCGATGCGATCGTGCGGATCAGCTTCGACTCGCAGTCGGCGATGCGCGAGGCGCTCGCGACACCGGAGTACCAGCGGGCCCACGAACTGCGCGGGGCCATTATGCGGGAGGCGTCCACCGGCATCCATTCGGCGGTCCTGGACCGGCAGGTGCAACTGGTCTAACGGGCGATACCTCGATCACGCTGCGCTGGCGACCAGGTCCTGCGACAGGTCCCACAGGCGCCGCGCGCCCACCGGGTCGACGGCGTAGCGGGCGACGCCGTGCAGGGTGCCGGAGCGTCGGTCTACGATCTCGGTCTCGTTGCAGTCGACGAAGTAGCGGCCGCCGATGCCTTCGAGCAGCGGCGAGGTGGCCAGGAGCGCTGATGTGGCGGCGCCCTGTTCCACGGTCTTGATCAGCTCGGCGGGGACGCGGCCGCTGCCCCGGCCGCCGGTGTGCCGCTGCAGGTTCGTGTAGATGGCGCCCGGCATCAGGGCGTTGGCTGTGATGTTGTCGTCGGCCCAGCGTCGGGTCGCCTCCACCGCGAACAAGACGTTGGCCGTCTTGGACTGTCCGTAGGCGAGCCACGGGTCGTAGGGGCGGAAGGCGAAGTTGACGTCGTCCCACACGACCGGTGACTGCTGGTGGCCGGTGGAACTCACCACGATGATGCGGGCGTTGCCGTCGGCGGCCAGCGCGCTGTGCAGTCCGTTGGCGAGGGCGAAATGGCCGAGGTGGTTGGTGGCGAACTGCCATTCCCAGCCCTGCTCGGTGTACTGCTCGGGGCAGGCCATGACGCCCGCGTTGTTCACCAGGACGTGCAGCGGGCCCTGCCAGGCGGTGGTGAAGGCTGTGATGGACGCGGGGTCAGCCAGGTCGAGGTGCATGGCCCGCACGTCCTGGTTGCCGGTCGATCCGGTGATGTCCTTGGCGACGCGTTCGCCCGCCGCCACGTCCCGCACGGCGAGGGTGACGGCCGCGCCGGTGGCCGCCAGGGCGTGGGCCGTCTCCGCCCCAATGCCGGAGGAGGCGCCGGTGACGACCGCGCGGCGGCCGGAGAGATCGATACCTGACACGACCTCGCCGGCGGTGCTGGCGAAGCCGAACGGGGTGGTGAGGGCACTCATGAGGGGGCTCCTTGCTGAAAAGGCTGGATGGTGAAGCGGCCGGGGGTGCTGCGGGCGGGCGGAAGCCGGTGCGGTCAGGGCACGAGCATCGCGTCCTGCTCCACCGGAGGCGTGCCGTCGTGCCAGGGCAGGACCTTGCCGAAGCGCACCAGCTCGCCGTAGAGCTCCGGGTCGACATGCTCGGCGAAGACCAGATCGAGGACGGCCTCAGCGGCCCGGGTGGGCGACTGGGCCTGGCTGTAGTCGCTGAACCATGGGCGCGAGGTCGCCGTGTCGACCATGCCGGGGCAGACAGCGGCGATGAGCGTGCCGTCTGCCAGGTCCCGGGCGCGGCGTTCGGCGGCGACGGCGCGCACAGCTGCGACCTGCGCCACCTTCGAGGGCACGTTCAGCCACAGCGGCCAGCCGGCCTCCTGCGCGGTCTTGTGGTGGATGGCGCTGCGCCACGACTCCACGGCGTACTCGACCTGGTCCAGGCCCGCGCCGTCGAACAAGTGGTGCAGACGGCCGTCGAGGTGGCCCAGCGTCCCCAGGCTGCTGGCCACGACGAGCAGGCGCCCACCGGGACGCAGCACCGGGCCGAAGGAGCGCAGCATCGCGTGCGTGGCGGTGTTGGAGACATCGATGAACTCATCGGCCCGCTCGGACTGCGACTCCTCGGGGAGCAATCGGGCGACCGCGTTGGAGATGACGACGTCCACCCCTCCGTGGCGGACCCGCAGGTCCTCGGCGAGACGGGCGATGGCGTCGGTGTCCGTAACATCCAGGACCCGGCCCTCGACCCGGGCACGGGTGGCGGGCAGCTGGGCGACGTCCCGGGCGGCGTCCGCCACACGCTGCTGACTGCGACCGGTGAGCAGGACCAGGTCCTGCGGATCCATGCGGGCCGCCAGCCCCTCTACGAAGGCCCGGCCGAGCCCCTGGTTGGCGCCCGTGACGAGGGCGATGCGTGAAGTGGTCATGCATTCACGCTAGGAACCCGTCATCCATGAGTCCAACGAAAGTTTGGAACAGCTAGCATGCGTAAACATCATGGACTTTACTGATGTGTCACTGACTGCGTTGCGCGTGCTGCGGGCTGTGGCCGAACAGGGAACCTTCACCGCGGCCGCGGCATCGCTCGGCTACACCCAGTCCGCGGTCTCCCGGCAGATCGCCGCGATCGAGCGCGCGGCAGGCGCGGAGCTGCTGGAGCGGCGGCGCGACGGGGCCCGGCTCACGCCCGCCGGTCGCGTCGTCATGCGCCGCGCGACGGTCGTGCTCGACGAGATCGCCGCGACCGCCAGGGAACTGTCGGGCCTGCCGGAGCAGACCGGGACGGTCCGGCTGGGGTGGGTGCCCAGCGCGGGTGCCGTGCTGGTACCCCGAGCCCTTGCCACACTGCGTGAAAGCGATCCCGGACTGGAGGTCGTCGGCCGCGAGGGCGGCACTCCGGCCCTGGTCCGCGCGCTACGGGCGGGCAGCCTGGACCTGGCCCTGCTCGCCTCGGCGCCACCGTTCCGCGCGCCGGACACCGAGTCGCCCCCACTGGCACTGCAGACACTCACCGAACGCCCGCTGCGTCTCGCGGTGCCCGCCACGCACCCCCTTGCCCGCGGCACCTACGTAGACGTGACCGACCTGCGGGGACAGCGCTGGATCGCCGGGTCCTCCTCAGGAGAGGACCGCCTGATGGGCGTGTGGCCGGGCCTGGACGAGCGCCCCGAGATCGCCCACACCGTCCGCGACTGGCTGGCCAAACTCCACCTCGTCGCCGCAGGGTGCGGACTGACCACCCTCCCCGCCTCGCTTGTCTCTGCAGTACCCCCCGGCGTGCGGGTCCTCCCCGTCCGCGGCGGCCCGCAAGAACAGCGGCGCCTACTCCTGGCCCGCCTGCCTGACCCGCCAACGCCGGCCGTCATACGGATGGTCGCCGTCCTTCGCGCGACGGCACTCGAGGCTCACACGTCCCATCCCACTGCCTGAGTAGTGCCGTGCTGCGCCGGCCCGACCCGCACCACTCAGGACGTCTCGATCAGCTCCAGGAGATTGCCCTCCGGGTCGGCGACGTACGCGTAGCGCATGCCTTCACTGGCGCCGGGCGCGGGCTGGGAGACCGCAGCAGCCCCGAAGTCCTGCGTCAGGCGGGCGAACGCGTCGTCGAGATCCGGGACTTGAAGTGCCAGGTGAGTGAAGGTCTGCACGGCGGTGGCGGCAAAAGCATCGGTGTGCGAGACGGGACGCGAGCCGGACCGTTCGACGAACTCCACCCGCAGGCCCGCCGCATCACTCAGAACGACGGTACGGACTCCCGCTTCAGGTAGCTCCAGGCGCTCTTCCACCTGCGTGAGCCCGAACGCGTCGGCGTACCAGGCCTCCTGCGCGGCAAGGTTCGCGACCGAGAGGCTGACGTGGTGAATGCGAGCAACGGACATGACAACCCCCATGGTTAATGTCGTTTACCTGGTAAGCGATGTTAACCTATCGGGCATGGCCCCTCCAGTTAGACGTCCCGTCGGCCACCATCACGGCGACCTGCGCAACTCCCTCCTGCGGGCATCCTTGGAGCTGGTCGGCGAGCGAGGTCCGCACGGCTTCACCCTGGCCGAGGCGAGCCGCCGGGCCGGAGTGAGTGTCGCGGCGCCGTACAAGCACTTCGCCGACCGGGACGCGCTGCTGGCTGAACTCGCCACACAGGGCTACCGCGAACAACGCCATCGCTTCGCCGCGGCCGTGAAGGGCATCGAGGACCCCGTCGAACAACTGGCGTCCTTCGCGGCGTCATATGTCAGATTCGCCGCCGAGGAACCCGCTCTGTTCGATGCGACCTTCAATGCCGGCCTCGACAAGTCCAGGTACGCCGAACTGGCCGCGGCAGGCGACGAGGTGGCCCGCCTCCTACTGCCTGTGGCCCGACAGTTCATGTCAGACCCGGACGCCGCGTTCGACCTGCTGCTCAGGATCGCCGCTGCCGCCCACGGCCTGGCAGTCTTCCTGCGGCAGGGCCTGTTCGGTGTGGGAAACGCCGCCCTCTCGGCGACCGAGGAGAAAGCCGCCCGCACGGCGCGGGCAATCGCGAGACAGGACGTCAGCTCGTGATCGCCTAACTGATCGTTTCAGAATGAGTTGAGTCGCAGGTCTTGCGCTCAGTGATCTTGGACGGCAGGGTCTCCGGGTGCGTGCTGATCTTGTTCCTGACGACCTGTGGGAGCGGGTGGCTCCGCTGCTGCCGCCCGCTCCCGAACGGCGCCGACGGTATCCCGGGCGGTTACGTGCTCCCGACCGGGTGGCTCTCGCCGGCGTCATGTACGTGCTGCGGACCGGTGTCGCGTGGCGCGATGTCCCAGCGGAGACAGTGGGCTGTTCCGGAGTGACGGCCTGGCGCCGACTGCGGGACTGGACCGAGGCCGGCGTCTGGCCACGCCTGCACGCCGCCCTGCTGACCGAACTGCGCCGGGCGGGCTCGTTGGACCTGGACGACTGCTCCGTGGATGGGTCGCACGTCCGTGCTCTCAAAAAGGGGATCACGTCGGCCCCTCACCCGTCGACCGCGCCCGTGCCGGCTCCAAGCACCACTTGATCGTCGACCGACACGGAACCCCACTCGCCGTCACCCTCACCGGCGGCAACCGGCACGACGTCACCCAGCTCCTGCCACTACTCGACGCCGTCCCGCGGATCCGGGGTCTGCGGGGACGTCCCCGCTGCAAGCCCCGACGCCTGTATGCCGACCGAGGCTACGACTTCGAGAAGTACCGCCGCCTGCTGCGGAAGCGGGGCATCAAGCCGTTGATCGCGAGACGCGGGGTCGCTCACGGCTCCGGACTGGGCAAGGCGCGCTGGGTGGTCGAGCGCACCTTCGCCTGGCTGCACCAGTTCAAACGGCTCCGCACCCGTTACGAGCGACGCGCCGATCTCCACCAGGGCCTGCTCGAGCTGGCCTGCAGCCTCATATGCCTGCGCCGCCTGCGCACCTCATCCTGAAGCGATCAGCTGGCTACGCTGAACCACCCCGGCCGCACCTCGGTCAGAAGCGGTTGCAGGGACCGTACCGCGGCTCGCAGGTCCTCATCCGTGACGTCAAGAGGCTCCGGCAGGCTCAGCCCATACCAGCGCAGCCGCCAGAGGTCGAAGACTTCACTCCCGTCGGCTGCGAAGTCCACATCGACCTCGGCGCCGTTGTCGCACACGAAACGGCACCCTGCGCCATGAACCGTGTAGGAGTAGGTGCCGACGCGCCCACTCCGGCTGATGATCCGGCGCGAACGGACCAGGCCGAGTACATCTGCGAGTCGCTCAAGCGAGGGGATCGCCGCCCTCATGGCCTCGTCAACCGCGTTCAGGGCGTGGACGTAACCAAGCAAGAGCTCCCGTGCAGCACCAACCCGTTCCATACGGCGTCATCCCCCCAGAGCCCGTAGCTGAAGGGATTGTTCCATGGGCCGCCAGCGTCTCCGCAGGACGGCATTCTGAAACGATCAGTAAGAGGTCGTTTTCACCTGTGACATGCCTTCTGTCCAGGGCTTTTCGGTGAAGAGTCGTCGTCCCGGCGAGCCTGGTGAAGTTGAAGTGGTGGATGCGTCGCATGAGGTGACGGCTGGGACGGGGCATGGCTTGCGCCTGTCTCATCCCAAGACGCCGGTCGCGTAGCCCGTGCTCCCGTCACCTGTGGTGCACGCCTGGGCGCACGCTCACTCCTGGCGGTATGTCCAGGTCATGACCGAACGTCGTGCGTATCCCAGTGACCTGTCCGATGCCCGCTGGGCATTGATCGAGCCGGTGCTCAGTGCCTGGCGGGCCGAGCGGCGCCGGCATGCGCTGAACATCGGACGCCCGCCCGAGCACGATCTGCGAGAGATCATGAACGCGATCCTGTACGTGGACCGCACCGGGGTGCAGTGGCGCTACCTGCCGCACGACTTCCCACCCTGGGAGACCTGCTACGGCTACTTCGCCAAGTGGCAGAAGGACGGCGTGTTCGCCCAGCTCACCGGCGTACTGCGCAGGCTGTTACGGCAGCAGGAGGGCAAGCGTGCAGAGCCGTCCGCGTGCGTCATCGACGCCCAGAGCGTGAAGACTTCCACCAGCGTTCCGGCCGCCGGACAGGGCACCGACGCTGCGAAAAAGATCGTGGGCCGCAAGCGGAGCATCGTCACCGACACCCTCGGACTGCTCCTCGTGGTGCTGGTCACGGCCGCGAGCGTGCAGGACTCGGCAGCCGGCACCCACCTGGTGGACCAGGTCGCCGCGGCCCATCCCACCATCCGCAAGGTCTGGGTCGACGGCGGCTACCGCCAACACCTCATCGAGCACGCAGCTGGCCTCGGTATCGACATGGAAATCGTCCAACGCACCCGGGGAACCAGGGGATTCACCCCCGCTGCCCAAGCGCTGGACCGTGGAGCGCACGTACGGCTGGCTGATGTTCCACCGCCGTCTGGTCCGCGACTACGAGACCCTGCCCGCCCGCTCCGAAGCCATGATCCACCTCGCCATGACCGATCTGATGGCCCGCCGCCTCACCGGCGAGGCCACCATCTCCTGGCGCGACCCGACACCTAAGGATCAAACACTCATTCCGGGATGAAACATCGGGAGAAAACGACCTCTAAGGGATCGCCCCACTGGCGGCGCGTATCTCCCCTGCGTGACACGGTCACCATGAGCCGGGCGGCGTAGGACTCTCAAACGACCGCCGGACGATCAGACGGCGAGAAACGAGGAGGCAGCGGGCGGAGGCGGCGGCTGCGACGTCATCGTCAACCCTGACACGTTCGGGCCCGGTGGCGGCGGTGGCGGGTCGAACCACGTCCCAGCCGGTGGCACCTCCGCACCCGCCACCGGATCGGCCGTGGTGACCACCACCTACCACCACAGATGGCGGCGCGTGTCGCGGAACTGGTCGGTGATCACGCCGTGGTCGCGGGCCGCGTCGTGGATGTCCTCCCGGAAGCGGTCCAGGATGCGGTCCAGGTCACGGGCGGGGTCGCCGGTGAAGTCCTCGTGCGCCCAGGACGGTTCGTACTCGGCCGGGAAGTTCTCCGGCGTCTGCAAGTACTCCGCCGGTGCCGTCGCGGCGCCGGCCGCCGGACGGCCGAAGTCGAAGTCCCTGCCCAGTCCCTTGCCCCAGACCTTGCCGAAGTCACCGAACTCCTTGGCCAGCTCGGTCAGGCCCTCGCGCGCCCCCGTCGGCCAGTCGCCCCGCGCGAAATGGTCCTGCACCTGCTCCTGGACACCCCGGGCGATGCGCTGGAACTCCTCCGGCGGACGTTGCGACGCCCCTGCTAGCGCTCTTCGAGGAGGCGGATCACCTCGTGCGGGTCGGCACTTCGGCGATGGGCATCCCGCATTCCGAGCCATTCAAAAGTGACCTGCTCCTCGCCCCGCCGCTTCTCCAGCTCCGCTCTGCGGCGATCCGTGAAGTACATGGGCGCGCGACAACCCGCGACACGTCGCTCCTGGGGCCAGCCGGCCGTCCGTCCGACAGCGCTGGCCAGGAGAGGTACCGGTGCTCTGCCGGTAGACCGACTAGGTGCCGCTACCGCCGCCTCGAACTCCGGCCCGCCATGGCCGCCGAATGCGCTCCACTTCGACTATCCGCCCAGATCACGTGCGCCAACGGGCCGCAGCCATCGCCCAGTTCCTGGGTACCTTCCTCTTCATCGCCCCAGGCTGGGGTCCTTACAGCGCTGAGCGGTACGCGTCACCATAGCCACGGCACGGACGGACGGCCGTCTCAAGCGAGGAAGCCCGGGCGGCGGTCCCCTGCGCTCACAGGGGACCGCCGGGTAGCCCAGCAACTCCACCGACTAGGAGAGGGAGAAAGAAGCATGGGTCTCACAGAGGATACGAGCGGCACCCGCTGCTCGTCGACGCCGCCACCCGGTGACAGGGCAAAGACCCCCTCGGGGCCGGCGTTCCCGAGCGGGCGTATCGAAGCCAGACGACGGCGGTATCTGCGGTCGCTCAGTCGCACGGCCAGTCACGGGTTGGTCTACGGTCTGGCGTCAGCGACTGGCGGCGCCATCGTGACCTGGATCGCCTGGTTGAGCCAGCGATAGCCGCTGGGCCCGCCGCCCCGTGGGCGACGGGCCCTCGGTGCCATGAACCGTGAACACGTGCGCCAGCACCCCCAGCCGGGGCCCGACACAGGCGTTGGCCGGGCCCGGCCCGGCCAGACAGTCCGGGCACACGTTCCGCCCGGCCTTCGGCGCCTTGCTCATCGCGGCGTCTTCCCTCCCCTGTTCCCGCTTGGCGGCCTGCCACGTGGGATCGCCGGCCGACCAGAGCCTTTGCGCCGTGCGCGGCCAGAAGAGCACCCGCCGCCGATGATGATCCGTAGCAGGAGGGCGAGGGCGACCGTCAGGGCCTGAGACGGTTTGGGCCGCTGTGCGGGCCGGGCCACCGCGGCCCGCACACGGGCACGGGTTCCGGTCGACTCGGGTCGCTGCCTCCGGGTGGACCTGCCCGGCGCCGGGGTCAGGCGGAGCTGCGGCCGTGCGTCCTCTCGGCAGCACGGACACTCTTCTCCAGTGCCGCCATCAGGTCCAGCACGGGGGCGGGCTCCACGGGCTCAATGAGTTGCCCGCCGGTGATCTTCGCGTCCACGAGCTGTTCGAGGGCGTGGGCGTAATCGTCGTGGACATCCCTAACATTGATGCCGGCCAGGTCCCGGATCAGCACCTCGGCCAGCTCCAGTTCCCGGTCCGTGACCGGGGTCGAGGGCGCAAGGTCTCCGGGGTCGCGCAATTCGTCCTGCCACAGGAGGGTCTGCAGGACGAGCATGCCGTGGCGGGGGCGGAGCAGCGCCAGGCGCTCGCGGCTGCGCACGGCGACCTCACACACGGCGACGTAGCCGGTGCGGGCGAGCGCCTCGACGAGCAGGGCGTACGCGCGGTCGGCGCCCGGCCCGGGGCCCGCGTAGTACGGCCGGGCGAAACTGATCGGGTCGATGTCCTCGAAAGGCACGAAACCGAGCACGTCAACAGTCCGCTTTGTGAGCAAGGGCAGGTGTGCGAGATCCTCCTCGCCCAGCGGCACCACACGCCCGTCTGCCAGGGCAAAGCCCCTGCCGACCTGGTCCGAGGGGACCTCCCGGTTCTCGGCCCTGCAAAAGCAGCGGTGCTCGACGCGGCTGCCGTCGACGACATGGATCTCGTGCAGACGCACGGGATGCTCCTGCGTGGCCGCATACAACCTGATCGGCACAGCGACCAACCCGAACTGGATCACCCCGGACCAGATGGCCTTCATACATCCAGCCTCATCCGTCGGCAGGTGACACGCATCCCGCGGCGGGCAACCCCCTACAGCGACGGGGCGCCGGGGCTCACCGGCCAGCACATGGCCGAGCATCACCACGAATGGCCAGCCGGTGGCCTGGGGTTTCACCCAGCAGACGCGCGACGACCGCCGCAATCGTCGGGGCGCCGGCGTGTTACTCACCCCTCACCCGGGAACCCGGCAATCAGGCAGGGAAGGCCCCACGGAACGGGTGGCACCGTGGTTCCGTGGTTCGGCCGGGAGCTGAGGGTCGCCTCCCGCGGCCTCCAGGAACGGGCGGCCGGGAGGCGGCCCTCCACAGCTCCCCGGCGAGCCAGAGTTCCCTGAGCAAACCTTGATCGCATCCGAGCCAACTGCCCGTTGACCAGGCTGTTCATCCGTTGCCGGTGGGAGTTGATCAGCCCAGTGCGGATCTTCCGTACCGGTCTTCCGGTCATACGGCGGCGGACTGGTACGGAAGGTGTCCGGGGTTCAGACGAGCATCCCCAACCAGCAGCGCGACGATCACGGTGAGCGCGGCCACCGGGGTCATGACCACCCGCAGCCGGCCCCGCCGGCCGACCACGTCCCGGCCCGAGCCCGCGGGCGAAAGCCGCTGCCGACTCGGCAGACGGGACAACGCGCCCATCCGGCGGTCAACCCCGCCCGCACCGTCCAGCCAGTCGCCGCCCGTCAGCTGGGCGTAGACCACCCCGGAACCCTCGTCCTTCACAACATCCACACCAAGCCCCGCCGCCCTCGCCGCCTTCGCCACCTGGACCAACGGCCTGTGCCGGCCGGAGGCCCGGGAACTGCTCAAGACCGCGCCGACCCCGTCCCGGGCTGCACGGCTGACCCGCACCCAGATCCAGGCCGCGCTCAAGCGAGCCGGCCGCAAGCGCGGCATCGAAGCCGAGGCCGAACGCCTCCATGAAGTCTTCTGCGGTGAGTGGGCCCACCAGCCTCTGTTGGTCGAGGACGCGCTCGGCAAGCAGATGCTCGCCCTCCTCATCCGACTCGACGCCGCCTGCACCGCCGCCGACCAGCTCGCCGAAGCGGCGGAAGAAGCCTTGCCTCAGCACCCGGACGCCGAGATCCTCCTGAGCTTCCCTGGACTCGGCATCCAGCTCGCCGCCCGCATCCTGGCCGAGATCGGCGACGACCGCACTCGCTTCGCCGACGCCCGCGGCCTCAAGGCCTACGCCGGCTCCTCACCCATCACCCGCGCCTCCGGCACGAGGTCCGCCATCACCAGACGCTGGGTGAAGAACGACCGCCTCAACCACGCCGGCTACCTCTGGGCCTTCGCCTCGCTACGGAACTCCACCGGGGCCAACGCCCACTGCCGGCGGCGACGCGAGCACGGCGACTGGCATGCTGCTGCCCAGCGGAACCTCTTCAACCGTATGATCGGCCAGCTCTACCACTGCCTCCAGCACCGCAAGCTCTTCGACGAGCAGTCCGCTTTCCCTGGACTGCCTAAGCTCGCAGTCAGCGCAGCTTGACGGGCAGCATCCCGTTCACCCAGCCCGGCAGCTCTGGATCATCGCGCCAGGCCGCGGTGATCGTGAGGAGTGCATCCCACGATGCTTGGGCGATGGGGCCAGGGTGACCACTCTCAAGCTCGTCATACAGCCGACGGCACAGATGGGACGTGACTTCGTAGAGGGCCCCGTTGACCTGCGCCACGCGCGCCAGGGCGGAATTTGGGACATGAGGCGGCTCCCCGTTGAGGCGGATGGTCGGAACTGCGGCCGCGTACGTCCGTCCGTCGATGAAGTCTCGCAGCGCGGCCACCTGGTCCCACGTCGGCAAGGAGTGCTGGACAGAGGCCGATTCGGTCATGCGGCAAGGCTATCCGCGAGGCCGTCGTTGTTCGAGGCCCCGATCCCGCCCAGCTTGACGGCATAGCAACGTGGGGTGCGCACGAGCGCACCCGGCCCGCTCCCGTCGGGCGGGCACGGCGGCCGCAACCAGCTGGCACCGATAACAGTCTTGATCGGGTATGGGAG
The DNA here is from genome assembly GCF_040628575.1 of Streptomyces sp. NPDC006393. Classification (NCBI taxonomy): domain Bacteria; kingdom Bacillati; phylum Actinomycetota; class Actinomycetes; order Kitasatosporales; family Streptomycetaceae; genus Streptomyces; species Streptomyces sp. NPDC006393. The sequence goes on along the minus strand of NZ_JBEXZD010000005.1, from coordinate 134,577 downwards.
TACCTACGTTGCAGCGCCGGGCGGAACGGCGGGGCCTGCGCCTGTGGCCGGTCGGCCGCGTGCTCGTCCTGTCCTTCGTAGCCGCGGTCTTGGTGGCCGCCGCGGTGTTCTACGCCGGATGGGACCTGCTCGGCGCCCGCGGGCTTAAACCCGAGCACCGCATCGACTCCAAGACGCTCTTCGACCTGGTCAAGCTGTCCTTCGGCGTGGTCGCCGGAGCCGGCGCCCTGGTCGCCCTGGTGGTGGCCTACCGGCGCCAGCGCGTCGACGAGGACGGCGCCCTGCGCGAGGCCACGCGCCTGCACACCGAACGCTTCACCACGGCCGTCTCCCAGCTCGGCGACGCGTCCCCCGCCGTGCGCCTCGGCGGGGTGCACGCCCTGGCCGGCCTCGCCGACGACGCCCCCACCCGGGCCCTGCGCCAGACGTGCATCGACGTCCTGTGCGCCTACCTGCGCCTGCCCTACGCAGCGGAGGCCGACCTCCCGGCGGGCGACACGGAGGCCCGGCACGCCTACCTGGCCCTGCGGGAAGTACGGCACACCGTCATCCGCCTCGTCCGTGACCACCTCCGTCTGGATTCTGGACATCCGCACTCCTGGCAGGGCCACGACTTCGACTTCACCGGAGTCACGTTCGACGGCGGAGACTTCTCTGGGGCCGTGTTCTCCGGCGGCACGGTCAGCTTCACGGGGGCGACGTTCTCCAACGGCGAGGTCGACTTCTTCAGGTCGACGTTCTCCGGCGGCGAGGTCAACTTCTTCGGGGCGACGTTCTCCGGCGGCACGGTCCGCTTCGGTGACGCTCAGTTCTCCGGCGGCGAGGTCAACTTCGGCAGTGCGACGTTCTCCGGCGGCGAGGTCCTCTTCATGGTGGCGACGTTCTCCGGCGGCGAGGTCAACTTCGGCAGTGCGACGTTCTCCGGCGGCGAGGTCCACTTCGGCGGGTCGACGTTCTCCGGCGGCACAGTCAGCTTCTTCGGGGCGACGCTCTCCGGTGGCGAGGTCAGCTTCACGGGGGCGACGCTCTCCGGAGGGACGGTCGGCTTCTTCGGTGTGACGTTCTCCGGCGGCGACGTCGACTTCTTCAGGTCGACGCTCTCCGGCGGCGCGGTCCACTTCGCCGGGTCGACGTTCTCCGACGGCACGGTCGACTTCCGCGGGGCCGATTTCGCCGGAGGCACGGTCGACTTCCACCAGGCCACGTTCTCCGGCAGCACGGTCCACTTCGGCGACGCTCAGATCTCCGACGGCACGGTCCACTTCACCGGAACGGTCATCTCCGGGGGCACGGTCGACTTCAGGCAAGCCGTCGGTACAGCACCGTCTGGCCTGCTTCCGCCGGATGGGTCGCCCATACCAGCCGGCCTCCTTCTGCCTCCCGCCTGGTATCCGGCTGGCTCCTGATGAGGGAGCGGCTGTCACTGACTCTGTACTGGTACATGCCGGAGTTGGCGGCGGGCGGGACTCGCTGCCGTCAGACAGATACGGCGGCTGCAACTGGTTGGACCACGAAGTTGCTGGAGCCCCACGACCAGCCGGACGGCTATCGGCGAGGATGAGCGCCATGTCCGACGAGCAACCCGACCCCATACAGGACCTGGCCCGCCGTATCAGCGAGTCCATGGCCAATAGTCCCGCCATGGAGAACTTCCGCCGCCAGATCGCAGAGTTCTCCGCCGCACAGACGGGCCCGCTGAACGAGGCGGTCCGCCGCTTCAACGCGGCCCATCAAGAGCGGTTCGCCCAGCAGTATGCACAGATCATGGCTCCGGCCCTCGAAGCCAGTACCAACCAACTCTCCCAGGCCCTCGCCTCTCTCGCTGAAAGGCTGCGGATCCGGTACGCCGACATCGACGCCGGATTCCGCCTGGACGTCTCCCGTCTGGACGTCTCCCGCCTCAACATCGACGCCGTACTCGCCTCCCCCTTCGACGCCCTGCCAGCCGAGCAACGCGAATGGGCCCGCCGCGCCGTCGACGAGGCCACCGCACACGTCGACACAGCCGAGCTGGCGGACGAAGTGTTCGACGAGATGCTCGACAGCCTCGCCGACTCCGCCCGTACCTTCGCCTCCGCCCAGCCCATCGGGCTGTCCAGGGCAGCCCAGAAGAACCCGAAACCCGCACACCGAAGCTGACGCCGGTACGGACGTTTCCGCAGGTCAGTCCAAGCGCAGCGACGCGAAGCGCAACCGGGGGCGGATCATCGCCGCTGCGCGCACGGTCTTCGGGCGCGACGGGCTGAACGCGTCGATGGCCTCGGTCGCCCGGGAGACGGGGGTGGGGATCGCCACCCTCTTCCGCCACGTCCCCCGCAAGGAGGATCTCGTCGCAGCGGTCTTCGCCGACCGCATGAAGACGTACGCGCAGGCCACCACCGAGGCCCTGGCCGACCCCGACCCGTGGCACGGCTTCACCGGCTACATCCAGGACGTCTGCGCGATGCAGGCCGCCGACCGCGGCTTCGCCGACGTCCTGACCATGAGCTTCCCCGGCGTCCCGGAACTGGAGCAGCACCACGCCCGGGCGTACGAGGGCTTCCTGGAACTCATCGGCCGCGCCCAGGACAGCGGGCAGCTGCGTGAGGACTTCACCAGCCGTGATCTCGTGCTGCTGCTGATGGCCAACGCCGGAGTCCTCAGCGCCACGGCCGATGCCGCCCCGGACGCCTGGCGCCGGCTGGTGGCATGGATGGTCCAGTCCTTCCAGGCCCCGGCCCGCGGCCCGCTGCCCGACCCGCCCGAGGACAGCGCGCTGTACGAGGCCATGCGCCGCGCCAGCCAGAGCGCCACCGCCCCCGAGGTCGGGAAGCGCCGGTCGGGGGCACGCGAACCATAGCGCTGCGGCGGCGGTATGGGTCCTGCCTGCCTACGCAACCACCTCTGACCCGCTTCGGCGCTGGGTGCCGCGGCTCGCCGAACGCCCGGCACGGGCTCGCGCCGCCTCGGCGGCATGGCGTGCCTGCTGTGCAGCGTGTTCTGTCTGTGCGGCTCGCCGGCGTGCCTGGTCCAGGTCGTTGCGCATGCGGCGCCGCAGTTCGACCGTGGCGTGGAGTTGCTGAGCCAGCTCGGTCGCGCGTTCCTCGAGGTCCCGCAGGGCAGTTTCAGCGCACTCGACCTCCGCTCGCGCTTGATCGTGCTCTTCTTCCCGTTGCCGGGCGCGCTGCTCGGCTGCTTCCGCGTCCCGCTGCACCCTGCGGTCGGTCTTGACGCCGGGGTGCTCCGGTTCCGGTGGTGGCTTTCCTGCGCGCGTTCGGCCAGGTGCGGCGGCCGACCGGGCGGATGTCTCGTTGAGCGCGCCCGTAGCTGTGCTGAAGCCGACGGGAGGGGTGAGGGCTCTGACAAGTCGGCCGGAGGCCCATTTCTCCGCTGCCGCCGGATCGGCCAGAGCCGCCTGCAGGGTCTGTTCCACCTTGCGCTGCGTGGCCTGCCCGATGGGGTGCCCGGCCTCGGCCGCCAGCAAGCGGGCCTGCTCGGAGAGCGCCGCCACGAGGGTGTGCTGCTGCCGGTGGAGGCGTCTGAGCTGGGTGCGGGCATGTTCCTGGTGAGCTTGGCGGAGGCCTTCGCCCAGGCGCAGCAGCCGGGCGGTCTGCTTTGGCTCGGAGTGGACCAGCAGGTTGCTGGCCCAGGACGACAGCGTCGGGCGCTTCAGTGCGGCGATCTGAGCAGCGAGGGCGGCTTTCCCCGTGGCGAGGGCCTCTTCCACGCGTGCGGTGCGCGCCCCGACGAACTGGGTCGGATGCAGCGTGTACAGCTCCTCAGCGACGCTGTTCAGATCCACGGCTCACCGCCGCCCTTCCCTCCCTCCTCGACTACGGCCAGCTTTGCACCATTCGCTGGGAAACTCCGCGACGGCTTGCTCAGCGTGCAGCCCACCCTTGCGGCCGTCAGTGGAACACCGCCCGGCGGACGGACCATCTCGCGGTCTGCGTGCGGGCGAGGCCGTAGGCCAGGCCCGGTGCGATCTGCTGGCGTTCCCGCCGTGTGCGCCCGCCTCCCAGCATCGCGGTCTCTCCTGCGCGGTGCGGTGCATGGCATCAGCAGAGTGTTCACCCCAATCCATTGCAACGAATCAGGCGAAGGGTGTTGCATTAGAATTTGAACCGTTGCAACGAATTCTTGGCTTCTAGGTGCAGGAACAAATATTTCGCGCAACAAGCTTGTTGCCATAATCATGAATGCAACGTAGCGTTTACTACATCAGAAACAACGGGTCGGAAGGGGCCCGCGCGATGGATGAAGGAGCGCACGATGCAGAAGTTCCACACCCCCGCCCCGGTGAGCACCGTCCTGGACATCCCCGCCGGACGCATCCAGCTCATCGCCGCCGACCGCACCGACACCACTGTCGAGGTCCGGCCCGCCAACGCCGCCAAGAGCCGCGACGTCAAGGCCGCCGAGGAGATCGAAGTCGCCTACAGCGACGGCGTCCTGCGCATCGCGGCCCCCGAGGCCAAGAACCGGGTCCAGGGACACTCCGGATCCGTCGAGATCACGGTCCAACTGCCCGCCGGCTCCCACGTCGAGGCCAAAGCGGACGCCGCCGAGCTCCGCACCGTCGGACGGCTCGGCGACGTCACCTTCGACGGCGGCTACCGCTCGGTCAAGCTCGACGAGGCCGCAAGTGCCCGCCTCACCGCCCACGACGGCGACATCACGGTCGGCCGCCTGAACGGCCCCGCGCAGATCAGCACCCACAAGGGCGACCTGAACATCACCGAGGCCGTGCGCGGCACACTCACCCTGAGCACCCAGATGGGCGACATCACCGTCGGTGCCGCCCGCGAAGTCTCCGCCTCCCTGGACGCCGGCACCACCTACGGCCGGATCCACAACGCGCTCAAGAACACCGCCGACGACGCCGCTGGCCTGACCATCCACGCCACCACCGCCCACGGCGACATCACCGCCCGCAGCCTGTAGATCCGCAGCCGGTCAAAGGGGGGACTTCTCATGACCACCTTGGCCATCGCGGCGAACGGACGGCGGAGGCCTGTGCGAGGCCGGGTCCGCGCCGACGCGACCGGCGGTCCTGCCTGGTACTTCCTCCTTTGCCGGGCAGGACGCGTCGCGCCCCAAGGCCCTGTCCTGAACGCGGCAGTCTTCGGCGATCACTGCTCCTCCTTGTCCTGCTGCAGACCGAGCAGGACCCGGCCTTGCGGTTGGGGCCAGCGTGGTGGTCGTCGGTTCCACTTAGGTGGAGCAGCGCGGGCTGGGGCGGCGAGCGCTGTGACGTGTCGGGCGTGGCTGGGGCTGAAGGGGTACCGGTACGCACGTCCCGCGGGCGGGCACCCGCGCCCCGGGTGTTGCCGGCTCCTCTCCCTCCCGCAAGTCGGCCACCCCTGGCGCGGTCTCGTGGCCGGGCTGCCAGGTGCTGGGGACCCGGACCCGCGTCCGCGTGCGGTTCACCGCAGGAGGGGCCGCGGCCATCCGGCCAGGCCGCCACGGTGCGGGGCGTTCCGTGTCGCCGCTTCCACCGAGTCGTAAAACGCATACACCCTGCGCAGCTCAGTGGCCCTGAAGACCTTCAGGATCCGCTCATCGGCGCACGTCAGGCACAGGGAGCCCTCGCGGTCACGGATCCGCTTGGTGATCGCGATGAGCATGCCCAGACCCTGGGAATCCAGGATCGGAACCGGGCACAGATCCAGAACGAAGTGGCGATGGCCCGTGCGCAGCAGCATGCTGACCGCTTCGCCGATCCTGGGGGCCGTGTGGACATCGACCTCCCCGCCGACCTCGACCACAGTCCAGCCGTTGACCGGGTAGCAGGCCAGGTCCAGACGCTCGTCGTGAAAGATGCTGTGCCGCATGGCCCGCTCCTCTCCACCAGGGGCTGCCCGGCCCGCGGGCCCGTCGCCGGCCCACCGGCCGGGCAGCGACTCTCACGAGCCGGCCTCCCGGCGACGGCGATGGGCTCCGCTCCTGACCGCGGCAGCGGGCGCCGGGGTCGGCCAGCCCGGAGGGTGTGTCTCCACTCCATGCCGAAGGCATAGATCCCGCAAACGGAGGGACTTCGGTGTGCCTCGCGCCGACCTTGCTGCCCTGATGAGGATGCGCTGGGAGGGCGCTGCCGGGGGTGAGCCGGGGGCGGGGCAGGTCGTCCTCCCCGCGCGTAGGGCCCGTCCGTAGTCAGTGGCCCATCCGGCGCTGCTCGTCGAACAGAAGCAACACCCTTACCAGACGCCACACTCCGGCCACCGCTCCGAGCAGTGCACCCCCCGCCAACACACACCTCTCTGCCGAACCAGAGAGGTCAAGGGCCAGGGCAAGAGTCCAGACGACGGCAAAGATCACCCCAGCCAGCGCGGCGGCAGTCACCAGGGCGAAGCCGATCTCCACCGTGATTGCGTCCTTTTCCCACCGCGACTCACGCCCCATGTCCATGCTGCAAGTCTCACATCGCGGTCAAGTCACCGCGCTTGCGACTGACCGTCGGTCAAGGGCGCGTCTACGGTGAGCAAAGCGACTCGCGGATTCGATCCCGCCAAGTTGATCAACGGGCGGAAGAGACACGTCGCGGTGTCTACAGGCTACTCTGGCGTTTCGTCCGGTGGCGGCGCCGATACAGGCCATGCAGGCTGAGGACGACCATCACCCCTGCCGTCAGCGGCCACCACCACGAGGCCCCGTTCTGGGCCAGTTGTATGCCCTTCCACAGCAGAGCGATCGAGATCAGCAGACCGAGCAGCCCCATGGCTACCTCGAGCGGACCGCCATCCCTGAACGGATTCTGCATGATCGGTTCCTCAACTCTGCGGGCCCGCGTGATCACGGCGTCGGCGAGTGTAGTTGTCGCCCCCATCCAACTCATCGCCCGGGTGCAGGCAGAAAAACAGGCACCCAGGTGAGACTGTGCTGCGCTGGGCGGAACGCAGTCTCACCAGCATCACCAAAGGCCTCTGTGCCCATAAGGGTTCGCTTCGCTTCGTGTGCGTCGCCGACAGGCTGCTGAAGGTCTTCCAGGTCTGTGGCTGGCTCGACGTCTACCAGTTCTACCCCTCGCTGGAGGAGGCGACGCGGCGCGCCCCCTCGGGCAGCGGCGGTCTGACGTCCTGGCCGACCCCCCTCGCGTCTCGCAGGCAGTGACTTCAGTCGGGTTCGCTCTGCCTGGTCACGATCCTGCGGCGGGGCGATCACGAGCGGACTCCCGACAGTGGCCGACGGGCGTGGTCCGTCGTTGGCTCGGTGTGGCTGCTGTGAAAGACGAGGGTCCCCGGGTGATCTGCGCCCAGCCGAGCGGCGCCTGCTGGCTGGACGACGCGGGCGGGGTTGACCGCCGGATCCGTGCGTTGTTCCGTCTGCCGAGTCGGCAGCGGCTTTCGCCCGCAGGCTCGGGTCGTGACGTGGCCGGCCGGTGGGGGCGGTTGCGGGTGGTCATGACGCCGGTGGCAGCGCTCACTGTGATCGCCGCGCTCTTGGTAGGGGTGCTCGTGTGAACCTCGGGCACCTCCCACCCCGGCCTGCACCGCCGCATGACCGGAAGATCGGTGTCGAAGACCCGCACTGGCCTGCTCAACCCCCACTGGCAGCGGTGAACCACCTGGTCAACGGGCATTCATCGGGCGATGATGGCCTCCCAATCCCGAGGGAAGGACCCACCAGATGGCCGCTGCCCCCGCTCACCCGGCTCAGCGCACCGCGGCACTGCAGAAAGCGGCAGCCATCCGCCGTGAGCGGGCAGAGGTCCTGGCCGCGCTCAAGGCCGACCGCCTCACGCTGAAGAACGTGCTCGACCGGGATGACGCCGTGGTCGGTAGGACGTAACGTCCGCCGGCTGCTGGAGGCCATGCCTGGTACAGGCAAGATCCGCGCCGGGCAGCTGATGAGCGATCTCGGCGTCTCCGACCGCCGCCGGGCCCGGGGACTCGGTGCTGCCCAGCGCGCCCGGCTGCTGGCCCTGTTCGACACCGCCCAATGACCAGCACACGCCATGGCCTTCGCAAGCGGACCCCAGCACGTGTCCACCGCGTGGGCACGGAGGTCTCTCACCTGATCCTACCCGGCTGGATGCGCGGCCAGATCACCGTGCCGATCCGCACAGCGGACCTGATGACCGCGACCGGCCTGAGCCCGAAGGAACTACCGGGCACGGGGATGACCGTCACTGCCGACCTGACGGCCGTCACGGACACCGGCGTCGACCCTCGCGAGCCGCGCCTTGCGGATGAGCGCCTGATGGAGAGCAACCTGAAAAACCTGCTGCCCCCAGGCGCGAATCAGCCCCCGGCCAGCCTCGACGCTGCAGCACACTGGGCCGTATCAGGGGCACCGTCTGACACCAGAGTTCGAACGGTCTCCGTTCCGGCAGCCGGCGCCCTGCGCCCGCTGCGTAACTCAGACGTACCGGAACTCGACGAGGACGAAGGCAGCAAGCAGTGACAGCCCAATGGCTGTGTGTCACCTCACGGATTCTCGGGCGCGGCCTGCAGCACGCGCCGCCCGGCAGGCTGTGGCACGCGGAGTTCCCTGCGGGACGGGCACTGAGCCCAGGCGGGCAGCGCCGTCGAGCACGTCCACGACATCGACGACTGGCTCGCCGCTCCGCGCGCCAGACCGCTCGTCGAGCGTAACCGCGCCGCATCAGCTCCATAGAAGGCCGGCTGGATGGTGAAATACCGTCATGTCCAGGAGGGGTGTGGGTCGCGTCGCGCGGAGCGCGCAGTTACGACGAATCGTTGCTCGTCTCAATCGGCGTGCCGAGGCGGATGCACGCCCGCCTGCCACGTCGGTGAACGGCGGCCCGGCGGACACCGAGTCGCCCGCGCGGCAGGCTGCACGAGCCGGGACGGAGATAGCGGATGCCAGAGCGGTTCCAGCTCCGGCGGAGTCCCGGTCCGGGTGGAGCCGGCTGGAGCGGGCGATATCCCTGCTGGTCAGCATCAGCACGGTGGCGGCGCTCGGCTTCACCGCCGTCACGATCCACCAGGCCGGGGAGGAGCAGAAGCTGACCCGGGACGAGCAGGTGACCAACCGCTACAACGCGGCGGTGACCAACCTCGGGGACAATTCCGAGGAGGTCCGGTTGGGTGGCCTGTACGCCTTGGAGCGCATCGCCAAGGACTCTCCGCGCGACGCCCCCACCGTCGTGCAAGTGATCTCCGCCTACGTCCGCAGCCACGCCGTCTTGTCCAAGAACGCCCCCGAGCCTCCGGCCCATCCCGCCAGCGACGTGGCGGCAGCCCTGGCCATCCTCGTCACTCCCCTCGCGAAGGACACGCCCATAGATTTGAACGGCGCGGAGTTGAGCGGAGCGAACCTGCGCGGCGCGGACCTGCACGGTGCGAACCTCGTCGAGACCGATCTGAACGGCGCAGACCTGAGCCAAGCGAACCTCAGCGGCGCAAACCTGGATGCCTCGGGCTCGAACGGCGCGGACTTTCACGGCGCAGACCTGCACGGCGCGAAAGTGAGCGCCAACTTGAGCGGTTCGAACCTGCGCAATGTGAACTTGAGCAACGCGGACCTGACGCTGGCGGACCTGGAACTAGCGGACCTCACCCACGCGGATCTGTCTCACGCGATCCTGAAGAACGCGAATGTGAAAGGCGCGACTCTCGAATACGCCACTCTGAAGGGCGCGGATCTGGAAGGTGCGAACCTGAAAGCCTCAGAGGGCGCCTCGCCTAAGCGATGACCGGCAGGCGCTGCCGGCGTCACACCTTCGCGTCCGGCGCGTCCCCACGGCCGCACCTCCCGTCTGTCGTCAAACGTTGGCAAGCTCAAGCGGTCAACGCGTCACCGCTGTTCAAGAGGTCAGCGTAGACCTCTGCTGGAGTGCGGTCCCCATGGGTCTTGCGCGGACGATGGTTGAGCTCATGAGCGATGGCGTCCAGGTCGGTCTGGCTGAACATGCGGAGGTCCGCTCCCTTGGGGAGGTATTGCCGAAGCAGCCGGTTGGTGTTCTCGTTGGTGCCGCGCTGCCACGGGCTCCGCGGCTTGCAGAGATGGATCGGCATCCCTGTCTTGGCGGCGATGGTCTGGTGATCGGCCATCTCCCGGCCCCGGTCCCAGGTCAGCGTCCGCCGCAGTTGGGGCGGGATGCTGAGGAGACTCCGAGTAAGGTGCGGAGTGACCTGCTCGGCCTTGATGCCGTCCGGCAGCGCAATGATGGCTGTGTAGCGGCTGGTGCGCTCGACGAGCGTGGCGACGGCCGAGGGCCGGGTGCCCATCACGAGGTCGCCCTCCCAGTGGCCCGGGACCTTGCGGCCCTCTACCTCGGCGGGGCGGGCAGTGATGGACACCATGCCGCGGATGACGCCCCGCCCGGTGGGCCGACGGGCGATCTTCGGGCGGCGCATGGGCCTGGCTGACCGCAGCCGCTGGGTGAGGCTGCGGTCGATCGCCTGGCGCCGACGAGGGTCGTAGAGCGAGAGGTAGATCGCTTCGTGCGAGATCTGCATGGAGGCGTCACCAGGAAACTGGCGTCGCAGCCATCCCGCGATCTGCTCGGGTGACCAGCACAGGGCCAGCTTGGCCGCCACCAGGGCGCGCAGGGCGGGCCGTTGGGCGAGCTTGGCCTGCTTGGGCCGGCGCCCACGCGCGTAGGCGGCCGCATCGGCGGACGCGGCACGATAGCGGTCCCGGCCGCCGTTGCGGGCAATCTCGCGGGAGACGGTCGAAGGCGATCTGCCCAGGCGCCGGGCCAACTGCCGGGCTGATTCTCCAGCAGCGATGCCGCGGGATATCTCTTCGCGCTCGCCGCCGGTCAAATGCCGATCGGAGCGCTGTTGCGGGGCGAGGCGGACGCCGCCGCTCTGGTACAGGAACTGGCGGACGCGGTGCATCGGTGCCCCGAGCGCCCGCCCAATCAAGCTGAACGACTGCCCTTCGCGCCAGCGTCTCCAAACCTCGTCCTGCTGAGCCGACGAGAACCCGTAGTCATGCACCTGTGCCTCCACGATTACATGGTCATCCGTGGGCGGTGCGTTGATCACTTGAGGGTGCCAAGGTTTTATGAAGGAATCGGCGGACGGTGGGGCCCCGCGGTCTCACCGACCGGACCTCGGCGGACCGCGGGGAGGCTTCTTGCCTCCGCGGGGGTCAGGGGCGCAGGAGCGCCTTGATGGCGCGGCGTTCGTCCATGGCTTGGTAGCCCTCGGCGGCCTGGTCGAGGGGCAGGGTGAGGTCGAAGACGCGGCCGGGGTTGATCCGTCCGGTCATGACGCGGTCGATGAGGTCGGGCAGGAAGCGGCGTACAGGGGCGGGGCCGCCCTGGACGGTGACGTGGGAGTAGAACAGGGCGGCGCCGTCGATCTGGACGCCGTGGGGGACACCGGCGATGCCGATCCCGCCGCCGGGGCGGGTGGCGTTCAGGGCCTGCAGGGTGGACTGCTCGGTGCCGACGCATTCCAGTACGCGGTCGGCGCCGATCCCGCCGGTCATCTCCTTGATCCGGGCCGCGCCCTCGGCGCCGCGTTCGGTGACGATGTCGGTGGCGCCGAACTCGCGGGCCAGTTGCTGGCGGCTCTCGTGGCGGGACATGGCGATGATGCGTTCGGCGCCGAGCTCCCGGGCGGCCAGGACAGAGCAGAGGCCGACGGCCCCGTCACCGACGACGGCGACGGTGTCGCCGCGCTGCACGCCGGCGGCAACGGCAGCCCACCAGCCGGTCCCCATCACGTCGGAGCAGGCCAGCAGGTCGGGCACCTGCGCGTCGGAGGGCAGGTCGGGGGTGGCGACGAGGGTGCCGTCCGCCCATGGGATGCGGACGTACTCGGCCTGGCAGCCGCCGACGAACTCACGGTTCAGGCAGTTGCTGGGGTAGCCGTTTTGGCAGTTGGGGCAGGTGCCGTCGCTGGCGAAGAACGAGCCGACGACGAACTGGCCTGGCCGCACTGTGGTGACCTGGTCGCCGACTTCTTCGACGATGCCGACGTATTCGTGCCCGGTGGGGGCGGGATCCTTGGCGGGGTTGATGCCGCGGTAGTCCCACAGGTCGGAGCCGCACACACAGGTGGCGAACGTGCGGATCGCGGCGTCGGTGGGCTTGAGGATCTTGGGGGTGTCGCGCTCTTCGACGCGGACGTCGCCCGGTCCGTAGAGGATGGCTGCACGCATGGCGTGTGCTCCTTGTTGATGTTCTGGGTGGTTCACAGGGGGATCAGAGATCGCGAGTACGGGGGCCGACGTATTCGGCGTCGGTGACGTGGTCGAGCCAGGTGACGTCGTCGCCTTCCCACAGCGCGATGTGGGTCATGAAGTGGTCGGGGGCGGAGCCGTGCCAGTGTTCCTCGCCCGGTGGCGTCCAGATGACCTGGCCGGGGTGGGCTTCGAGGATCTTTCCTCCGCGGGACTGGATCAGAGCGATGCCCTCGACGATATAGAGGGTCTGGCCGACGCCGTGGGAGTGCCAGGCGGTGCGGGCGCCGGGCGCGAAGTGCACCGCGTTCGCCCGCGCCTTCGACGGCTGCTCGCCGCGGTAGATGACATCGGCCCAGGCGTCGCCGGTGAGATGGGCCTCCGGCAGCTTGCGGGAGGCGGGCCGCTTGAGCAGTTTCATGAGATCGCTCCTGTTATGAGGGTCCACGCGGGTGCGTGGCGCGGTTGGTCGGGTGTGCCGGCCGGGTGGGTCAGCCGTGGAAGAGGTCCTTGGCCACGGCCATGGCGGACATGGCGTGGGGCCAGCCGGTGTAGAAGGCGAGGTGGGTGATGGCCTCGATCAGTTCGGCCTCGCTGACGCCGTTGTCCTTGGCCCGGCCCAGGTGGTGGCGCAGCTGTTCGGTGCTGCCGCTGGTGACCAGGCTCGCCACCGTGATCAGGGAGCGGTCGCGGGCCGCGAGGTCGGGGCGCTCCCATACCTCGCCGAACAGGACGTCGTCGGTGAAGTGCACCAGTTGCGGGGCGAAGTCGCCGAACATCCGGGAGGCACCGGAGGGCTGCTGGTCAGACATGGTGGTTTCCCTTTCTGCCGCGCCCGTTACTGGACGGTGTAGCCGCCGTCGACGGCCATGGCGTGGCCGATGACGAAGCTGGCCTTGTCGCTGGCCAGCCACAGCACGGCCTCGGCGATCTCTTCGGGGTGGCCCAGGCGGCCGATGGGCTGCTGGGCCAGCAGGGCGTCCATCGCCTCGGCGTCGGCGGCGGTCATCCGCTCGACCATGGGGGTGGCGATGATGCCGGGGCACACGGCGTTGATGCGGATGCCGCGGGCGGCGTACTCCAGGGCGGCACTCTTGGTCAATCCGATGACCCCGTGCTTGGAGGCGTGATAGGCGCCTAAAGTGTGTCGTCAAATGATCTTGAATGGTGGATCATGGTCGGGTGATACGTCGCCATGAACTGTCCGACGCCGAATGGGAGTTCGTTCGGCCGTTGCTGCCCGTGTCGTCGCGTGGGCGCAAGCGTCTGGACGACCGCAGGGTCCTCAACGGGATCGTGTGGAAGTTCCGTACAGGCACGGCCTGGCGGGACGTGCCCGAGCGGTACGGGCCGTGGGCCACGCTGCACACCCGTTTTCGCCGGTGGGCGGCGGACGGCACATCCGAGCGGATGCTCCGCGCCGCCCAGTCCCGCGCGGACGCCGCCGGGGACATCGACTGGCTGGTGTCGGTCGACTCCACGATCGTCCGCGCCCACCAGCATGCCGCCGGCTCCCGAAAAGGGGGCTCCGCAACCCGGCCCTCGGACGCTCCCGAGGCGGCCTGACCAGCAAGATTCACCTGGCCTGCGACGGCGCCGGCCGCCCGCTCGCCTTCACCGTCACAGGCGGCAACACCAACGACTGCACCCAGTTCACCGCCCTGATGGAGGCGATCCGGGTGCCCAGGATGGGTCCGGGACGGCCGCGGGTGCGGCCCTCGCACCTCCTGGGCGACAAGGGCTACAGCTCCAGGGCGATCCGCAGCTGGCTGCGTCGGCGCGGGATCAGCCACACCATTCCCGAGCGAGCCGACCAGGTCCGCAACCGGCTGAACCGCGGCAGCCGTGGCGGACGGCCCCCGGCCTTCGACCGCGACGCCTACAAGCGGCGCAACGTGGTGGAACGGTGCTTCAACAAGCTGAAGCACTGGCGCGGCATCGCCACCCGGTACGACAAGACTACCGAGTCCTACCAAGCAGCAGTCACCCTCGCAGCCCTGCTGATGTGGGCGTGACATTTGACGACAGAACCTAGCCCGCCGGAGGCTTGTCGATCCGATCCGTGGGGTTCTTGGGCCGCTTGTTCGGCCGGTAGCTGGGCCCGTTCATGATGACCTGGTGGCCGGCGTTGATGAGCCGGTCCAGGAGCGACTCGGCGACGACGGGGTTGGGGAAGAGCGGATACCAGTCGCTGGGTGCCCGGTTGCTGGTGATGATCAAGGACCGGCCTGACCGTTCGGAGACGAGTTCGTAGAGGTCATCGGCCTGGGACGCGGTCAGCTGGCGCATGGCGAAGTCGTCGAGGATGAGCACGTCGGGCCGGATGAGTGCGCGCATGCGCTTGTACCAGGTGCAGTCCGCGTGGCCGTCGGCGAGCTCGGCCAGGATGCGGCTGGTCTTGGCGAAGCGGACGTTGGCGCCCTGGCGGATGGCTTGGTGGCCGAGGGCCTGGGCGACGTGTGTCTTCCCGACGCCGACCGGGCCGAACAGAATGATGGACTCGCCGGAGTGGAGCCAGCGCAGGGCCGCGAGGTCACGGATCTGGGCGGCCGGCAGCTTCGGGGAGGCGTTGAAGCCGAAGCCCTCCAGGGTGGCCTGCTGTTCGAACTTCGCTCTGCGCACGCGCCGTTCGAGGGCGACGGACTCGCGGCGGGTGATCTCGTCCTGGCAAAGAACCTGGAGAAAGTCGAGGTGTCCCAGTTCGCCCTTCTGGGCCTGCGTGAGACGGGCGTCGAGCGTTTCCAGTATCCCGGACAGCCGCAGGGTCCTGAGCGAGTCGCGCAGGGCGGTGGCCAGCACGCTCATCGGACGGCCTCCCCGGCGTCACCGCGGTCCTGGTCGTCGTGAACATCGCCCGGGGCCTGGGTGGGGATGTCCGTGGCGAACAGGCTCTCGGGGCCGTGCAGGAAGGCAGCGGCCCCGGCGTCGCCGGTCTCCGGCTCCGGATCGGTCTCGGTGCCGGCGACCAGGATTCCCTTGACCGTCCGGTAGGACGGGTCGCCGACCGCGACCGCCTTCCTACAGGCGGCTTCCAGCCGCGTGTCGCCGTACTTCTTACGCAGTCCGAGGACCCCTTGGGCTGCGCGGAGCCGGTAGAGCGCGTTGACTTCCAGCAACTGGTCGATTACCTCCCGGCAGGCGTCCCCGACCTGTGAGGCTTGGCCGCGGCAGCAGATCGGCGTCCGCATCTGGAAGGCGATCTTCTCGGGGGGAGTCGTTCTTGTCGGTGCGTTTGCCATGCTCCAGGGCGGCATGGGTCTTGACAAGCGCCCCCTCGTGGAAGATCTGGACCATGGTGGCGGTGGAGCGGACATCGACCCGGCGGCCGATGAGCATCCAGGGCACCGAGTAGAGCGTACGGCCGACCTTGACGTGAATATCCGGCCCGACCAGGGCAGTTGACCATCTCGCCAGCACGAACCGTGTCTCGGGCAGAGGGAGGAGGGCCTCGGCTTCCACCGCCTCGAACACCGACAACGGCTTCGCGCCGCCCAGCGGCCGGCACTGCCGCTGGCCCGCGACGTTCGTTGCCCAGAGCAGGGCCTCGGCCTGCATGTGCTCCAGCGAGGTGAACTGGCGCCCGCTCCAGAACGAGTCGCGGACATAGGGCATAGGCCGCTCGACGCGGGGCTTGTCCTTCGGCTTCGATGCGCGGGTAGGATCCACCAACGTCCCGTAGTAGTAGGCGAGTTCGGCGTACGACTCGTTGATCTGCGGGTCGTAGAGGTCCGGCTTGTCCACCCCGGTCTTCAGGTTGTCCGGCACCAGCCGGCGCGGGACACCGCCGAAGTAGCGGAAGGCTTCCGCATGCGCGAGAGTCCAGGCGTGCTGGTCCATGTGGACGACCGGGCGGACGAACATGTGCCGCGAGCGCCGCGGTCGACGATGCTTGCGGAGCGTCTGCCCGTTTGCCCACGTCGTAGCGGCTCGCGGGCTTGCTCAGTAGTCTCACGGCATGGTCTCGGACACAGTCGCCGTCGGCATTCTTACCTTCATCGGTACCGGGTTAGCCACGGTCGCTGGGCTGTGGCAGTGGCAACGAGCTCAGGCGCGCGACACACGGGCGAGCTTTCGTGCCCAGCGGGTGGAGGCGCTGAGGGAGGTATGGGAGGCGTTGTCTGCTCTTGAGGAAGCCCAGCGCACGTCGATCGCTCGCCGAGACCCCTCTGCCGCGCCTGGGGCGAGCAGGGTGACGCAGGTCAATCTGCTCCTTCTCCGCCGGTCCCCCTTCCTCCGCCCGGAGGAGCAGGAGTGGGCACAGGCTTTTGCGCAGCACATCATAGAAATCGACACGTTGATCCGGGCGGAACGGAATGGCCACCCTGATCGAACTTGGTGGGTAGACTCCAGGGCTCAGCCCGACTCAACGCATGTTGCAGCTACCGCCGCGCACCAACTCAGCATTCTGCGAACCAAGTTGGGCGAGCGTTACGCGGCAGTCGTGCGAGGAGACAGCGAATGAGCACGCGTGGCCGGCTGCCCCGACGGCCGCTTACTGGCTCTAACAAAAGCGGCTGATCATGAGTCTCTCGGCCTGCTGTCTCGTAGGTCTGGTTGTGGGGAACCGTCAGTCGCGGCCGTGGATCGTGTCAGACGAACTGTGGTCGCTGGTCGAGCCGTTACTGCCGAAGCCAGGTCCGAAGAAGGTCGAGGGCAGACCGCGGGTGCCGGACCGCCAGGCCCTGTGCGGGATCCTCTTCGTTCTGCACACCGGCATCCAGTGGGAGTACCTGCCGCAGGAACTCGGCTTCGGCTCGGGCATGACCTGCTGGCGGCGCCTTGCGGTCTGGAACGAGGCCGGCGTCTGACCAGCTCCACCAGCTGCTGCTGAACAAGCTGCGGTCGAAGAACCAGCTGCGATTTCAGCCCAGAGCCGGTCCTCGGCCGCGCGGGCTGCGAGCCGGGCTCGTGCTTCGCTTTCGCGGCGGGCCTTCTCCATGACGGGTGTGATCCCTTGGCTGCGGAGCTTCAGCGCGTTCTCAAGGCCGCCGAGTCCCAGGAGTCTGATCCATTCCAGGGCCTCGTTCGGCTCGGTGATGTCTGATGCTGCCCATCGGTGCCGTAGGCGACTGCAGCGTCGCGCCGGACGAGGATCGCCTCGCTGGCGAAGCGGGTCACGGCGGTCAGCACAGTGTTCTTCGGCCGCCGCGCTCGACCGGCGCGTCGTCCTCGACGTTGGTAGGCGGACAGGTCACCGAGGTCGAGCCCTTCACGCCGGGCTATGTCGCCGGCAGTAGCGGCCCCGGCTAGGCTGGCGGCAAGAGCCGAAACAGGGGGGTGGGCGGTCTGTGGCCGGCGAGTTCGACGCGCATGAGCGGCGGATGTGGGCGGGGGCGGCCGAGGCATACGCGGGGAGCTTCGCGGCCCTGTGCGGAGCGACGGCCGAGGCTCTGCTGGACGCGGCCGAGGTCGGTGCCGGGACGCGAGTGCTGGACGTTGGAACCGGGCCGGGCACGGTCGCGGCGGCGGCGATGGCCCGGCGCGCCGTGGTCGTGGCAGTGGACGCCGAGCCGGGCATGGTGGCGCTGGCGGCCGCGAACGCCCCCGGGGCGGACGTCCGGCATGCGGTGCTTCCCGAGCTCCCCTTCTCGGACGACTCATTCGACGCCGTGGTGGCCAACTTCGTGGTCAACCATGTGGAGGACCCGCGGGCGGCGCTGATCGAACTGCGCCGGGTGGTCCGTCCGGGTGGGCAGCTCGCGGTGACGATCTGGCACGGCACAAGCAACGAGGCGATGTCCTTGTTCGACCTGGCGCTGGACGAGGCCGGTGTGGAGGGCCCGGTGTTCCCGACCCCGCTGGTGGACTTCGCCCGGACCGCTGAGGGCCTTCGTGGGCTGCTGGTGCAGGCGGGGTGGGCGGAGGTCGTCAGCGGTGAGCTTGCCTGGACGCATCGGGAGGATCCGGAGGTCTGGTGGTCCGGACCGGCCGGTGGGGTGGCCAGCAGGGGTCTGGTGGTGACTGGGCAGACGCCCGAGATGTTCGCCCGGATCAAGTCCGCCTACGACCGGTTGGTGGCCGAACGAGTGGCGGAAGACGGTTTGATCGACCTTCCCGCCGTGGCGCTGCTGGCATCCGGCCGGTGCCCCTGACCATCTGCATCGGGCCTCGGCCGTGGTTCTCGTGTATGCCGGGGCACCGTGGCGGCCATCGTCCACTACACAGAGCGGCAAGTCACGCGTGTACTGATCGGGAATTGATGAGTCCCGTTCGAGCGTATCTGGGCTCTTGGGCATCACAATGATGAACTCGATCAACTACTTCACGCGTTAACGCTCGCCAGCCAGGGGACACACTCGGTTGGTGGGAAGAGGCTGTGTTCAACCTCGGCCGCCTTCGTAGCGACCGCCAGCTGGCAGTTGCTCCTCGCTGGCGTCGAAACCCTGCTGGGCCGCGCGCTGACAGGCCATCACAGTCTGTTGTTCGCCTCTCCTATCGCCGGCGCTCTGATCATGAGACTTCTCGACGACGGCCGAACCCTGACCCTCTGACGGCCTAGTCTCGTACTGGCTGTCCTGGTTACCGCCGCGCATCGATGCCCAGCCCGGCGCCGTGGTCCACTGGACCAGCCGGGTGGTGCCGTCGTGCGGCCATCGCCTCTTCGTGATCGTCGCTGACGAGCAGCTGATCAGGGAGCTGCAGGAACGCTGTCTGCACCCGGAGCAGGTGGGTTTCGGGGTGGGTTTCCTCGAAGCGGTCCAGGACCTTCTGGTGGCGGCCGGCCTCGAAGTCCCGGCGGGGTGGCCGGTCTCCTCGTCGTCGATGTCTATGCAGAGGTTGCCGTCCAGAGTCCACGGACCCCGCTGCTGGGGCAGGTGCTGATCGAGTAAGACGATGGTCTCAGCTCGCTCACCTGCGGGGAACACGAAAACGCTGCGCATGTGATGGAGCGTAGGTGGTGCGGCTTCGCGGCGACTACGGATATTCAGAGCTGGTGCGGATCGGCCGATGTAGTGCGGACGGTGATGTCAGCGAAGGTGGGCATGTCGAGGTCGACGGCCGCAGTGCGTCGGACGATGCGGTTATCGAGCTGGGCGAGTTTGGCGTTCGCTGCGGCCAGGCTGACCTTGAGCCTTCGGCCTCAACGCACCAACCTTCGCGTTCGGCCTCGGCAATGCGGGCGATCAGGTTGTCGAGGATTTCGATCAGCCGTGGCCGTTGGGACCGGGTCGGCTCGCAGTAGCGGGCATCGGATGCAGCTGTGCTCGTTAATACAGCTGGTGCCGTAGGCTCGCCCGCAGTCGCCGAGCGCGACCTTGCGTCGTTTGAAGTGGCCGAGGAACTCCTCCCACTCTTCCTCGGTGGGGCTGTGGTATTCCTCGCTCGGGCGTAGTTCCCGGCGGCGGGCGATGAAGGCGCGGTGCCCGTTGATGGCCTCTTCGGGATAGACCGCTTCGTAGCCCATGGTCGTGTTGATATCGCGATGTCCGAGGATCAAGCGGGCGATGTGGGGAGGCATGCCGTTCATGACGGCGTCGGTGGTGAAGATCCTTCGGAAGTCGTGTGGGGCGAAGTGCAGCGGGTTGCCGGTCGCGTCGGTGAATCCGGTGGCCGCGAGCGCGTCCCGGAGGAGGTCACGGATGCCAGGGATGGGGATCGGCCGGTTTTCCAGCCCGATCTTGCGCTGGAACAGCAGCGGCATGGGCGGGTTCCAGACCTTCGGTGGTGGTCATAGGCGATGAGTCGCGCACCTGCTGAGCTGGAACTTTAAAGACGGTGTGCCCAGAACAGGGCATGTCCGCTGTCGCCCTCAGGGATGAACTCCTCCCGTTCGACCGTCAAGCCGGCCTGTTCGATCCACTCACGGTTGGTCGCAGCGTCCGCATGGCTCCACCACATCGGGGCGCCGCCCTCGAGCCAGTTCTCCTCAATTCCGGTCCACTCGCCGTGTCCCGTGGTAGCCACGAAGCAGCCTCCTGGGCGGAGCCACCCAGCAATCTTCCGCAGCAGGGGCGGCTGCTCAGCCAGTGGAATATGGATCAGGGCGAAGAAGGAGACGATGGCGTCGAAGGACGCGGCATTGAAGGAGACAGCCGTGGCGTCAGCGTGGACGAACTCTGCCTGAGGCACCCGCTCGCGGGCTCGGCGAACCTGCACCTCGCTGATGTCTATGCCCGTAACCCGGTAGCCGGCGGCGGCCAGAGTGCGTGCGACCGGCACCCCACTGCCGCAGCCCAGGTCCAGCACTGCCCCACCGGCCGGGATCCGCTGGCAGAGGTCATCAAGCAGTGACTGGTACTTCGTCTCGGCGCCGTACGCCTCGTCGTAACGCAAGGAGACGGCGTCGTACCCGCGTCGGACCAGGTCCTTCGGATCTGTGATGTCCACGTTCGAGACGTTAGCCAGTGGCCCCCGCCAGGGCGAACGAATATCTCGAACCTTGTCGATCAACAAGACGAGCGGACGTCGAAGAACGAGCCGGACCGCGGTACCCATACAGGCCGGCCGCCAGCCTGAACCCGTGGGTTCGCCACGAAGGCCCTTCAGAATTCGCGAACTCGCGGAGGTTCGGCATCGACGCCCTCTGCTGCCGCCCTGGCGTCGAGGGCGCCCACGAGAAGGGTGGAGTCAAGGGGCAGATCGGTACTTCCGCCGTAACCACTTCACGCCGCTGCCTTCTCTGAACTACCGGTTGGTTCCTGCCGCATGAGGTGTCGGGCTCAGCCATGCCTGCAGGAAGCCAGCACCGACCTTAACGATCGTCAGCGCATCTTCCCGATCTTCATTGCTCGCGCCCGCTCGCCGGTGATCTCTGGTCGGATGCGCTCGGCCAGGCAGTGCCGGTGGGAGATGACGGTGTGACTTCCTGGGCCGTCGTTGCTCCGCGAGTCGAGGACGAGCGCGCCTCCACCTGGGCTCAACGTGATCGGTTCGCCACAGAAGTCGCAGCGCCAGGCCAGCGACTCCAGGTCGGCAGGTCGGATGCTGAGCCGCACTGATACCGGCGGATGCCAGCGGTGGATTTGCTCAATCACTGCATCGATCTGCGCACCTACGGGTGGAAAGAGCGCGAGGAGTTCGTCATGGCTGCTCGTGGTCCGGGAGAACTGCTGGATCATGTCGATAGAGGCCGACAGACCGGCGTTCTCGTAACCGATGATCTCAACGATCACACCCCACGGGTGATGGCTGAGGACCCTGGCCTGAACTCTCTGGCCAGGCAGTAGCGCCAGACTCTCTGTCTCGAACCGTTCCATAGACCGCCTCCCCTCCTTCAGCCCAACAGGCTGCACCCGGTGGTGCTCATACACGCGCGTCGTCGGCGTCGGAGCCGATCACCGCGCTCAGGACCCGCAAGGCGTCATCGTATTGGTGACAGTCGAATTGGAACGGGCCGAACCCCGTGTAGTCGCGGGTCTTGCGGTAGGGCTGCTCGAAGGAGTCCCAGGTCACGAGCTCGGGTGTCACGGTGATGCGGGCCATGAGCGGCCAGCATCCCCACTCGCCGCATTCGCAGCCAAGCAACGGTGTCTTCGGTCCCATCGCGTTGGTGGATCGACCGTGGAAGTGGTCCTCCATCGGGCCGAAGCGGAAGAACTCTGGGATGAGACCACCGTAGGCGTCGCCTGCGGGCTGCATCCCAGCGTCCATCTCGAACCTGTCGATCAGCTCAGTGAGCGGTGTTCCGTCGATGTGTAGGACGATCTCAAGCACGCCACGATCGTCGCGCTGCCGGCGATCGAACCGGATCTCATTGTTGGCCATCGCTTGATTGTCCCAGCTCGCGGCTTGCCGCTGGCAGCATGGTTTCGGCGGTGACATGACGCCCCCGCGACGTCGGGGAAGGTCGGCATGCCGAGGTGGATGGCGGCGGCGCGGTGGGTGATGAGGTTGTCGAGCTGGGCGAGGCTGACCTTGAGCCCTTCGGCCTCGCCTGCCCTCGCGTTCGGCCTCGGCGATCCGGGCGATCAGGTTGTCGAGGATGTCTGCCAGTCGCGGCCGCTGCTCCGGGGCGGCCCGCAGGAGCGGGCATCTGATGCAGCTGTGCTCGTGGACGCAGTTGGTGCCTAGGCCCGGCCGCAGTCGCCGAGGCGACCTTGCGTCGTTCGAAGTGGCCGAGGAACTCCTCCCACTCCTGCTCGGTGGGGCTGCGGTATTCCTCACTGGGCCGCAGATCCCTGCGGCGGGCGATGAACGCGCAGTGCCCGTTGATGGCCTCCTCGGGATAGACGGCCTCTCCTCGGCGGCTTCTGCTGCGGCCTTCAGCAGGCGGGTGGCCAGTTTCGTAGAAGCCGGCAGGTCCGGGCCAGGTGCCGGGCGGCTGGTGTCGCGTACCAGCGGGTGCAGCCGCGCGACCGGCAGCGCGCCCAGCCCGGTCGCGGAGTGCCAAGTCAGCTTGGCACTTCCTCTCGTCGCCGGTCATCGCCGGCTGTGGCGGGGATGGCGTTGTCGATGAGGACGGCGGCGATGGCGGCGGCGGTGGGGAAGGCGTCGGCGTCGAGGACCCGGGTGCGGGCCGCGGCGCCGTCGAGGAGCAGCGCGAGTTGCTCGCCGAGTTGTTCAGGGTCGGCGGCGCCGGCTTCGCGGGCGGTGTCGGCGAGCCGCGCGGCGACGGCTTTCTTGTAGTCGCGTGCGTACTGGGATGCGGGGTGCTGGGGGTCGTTCAGTTCGACGGTGGCGGCGATGTAGGGGCACAGGGGGGTGGTGGGGGGGATGTCGAAGGCGGCGAGGAGCCGTTCGCGGGGCGTGAGGTCGGTGCGGTCGAACACGCCGGGCAGAACGGAGGGGTCGAACCGGCGCAGGTACTCGGCGACGAGTTCGTCCTTGCTGGTGAAGTGCTGGTAGGCCGTGCGCTTGGACACCTCGGCCGCCGCGCAGAGCTGGTCCATGCCGGTGCGGTTGATGCCCTGCTCGCGGAACAGCTGCTGGGACGCGCTGAGGATGCGCTCGCGGGCGCCCCGGCCGCGGCGGCGGCCCGTGGGGCCCTTCTCCAACTCCGTCATGGGTCCATGGTACCCCGGCTGGGTAACGACCGGTGTACATAGTTTGCCTCCCGGCCACCCACCCCGTACGGTACGTAAACAGGGCGGTGTACATAACACCGTCGTCCCAGGTACACACGGCACCACCGACCCAAGGGAACGACTATGGGAAAGCTCGACGGCAAGGTCGCGGTCATCACCGGCGGCACCACCGGCATGGCGCTGGCAGGCGCGAAGCTGTTCGTCGACGAGGGAGCGCACGTCTTCATCACCGGCCGCCGCCAGGACGCCCTGGACGAGGCCGTGAAGCAGATCGGCCGCAACGTCACCGGCGTCCAGGGCGACGCCGCCGACCTGGACGACCTGGACCGCCTCTACGACACCGTCAAGCGGGAGAAGGGCAGCATCGACGTGCTGTGGGCCAGCGCAGGCGGGGGCGAGCCCGCCCTGCTCGGCGAGATCACCGAGGCCCAGTTCGACACCTGGTTCGGGCTCAACGCCCGCGGCACCCTGTTCACCGTCCAGAAGGCCCTTCCGCTCTTCAACGACGGCGGCTCCATCCTCATGACCGGCTCCAACGCCTCCCTCGGCGCCTTCCCCGGCTGGAGCGTCTACGCCGGCAGCAAGGCCGTCCAGCAGGCCTGGGCCCGCATCTGGCTCAACGAGCTGAAGGACCGCCGCATCCGCGTCAACGTCCTGACCCCTGGTCAGGTCGCCACCGTCAAGCAGGAAGAACTCTTCGACGAGGCCACCAAGCGCCAGTTCGAGTCCCTCATCCCCCGCGGCCAGATGGGCCGCCCCGACGAGATCGCCACCGCCGCCCTCTTCCTCGCCTCCGACGACTCCAGCTACGTCAACGGCATGGAACTGGTCGCGGACGGCGGCACCACCGCCATCTGAACCGGACAACCCACAACCAGGGCAGGACATCTCATGAGCAGCATCAGCATCATCGGTACCGGGAACATGGCCCGCACCATCGGCGCGCGGGCGATAGCGGGCGGCAACACCGTCGAGGTCATGGGCCGCGATCAGTCCAAGGCCGCTGACCTGGCCAGGGCTCTCGGCGACGGCGCCACGACCGGAGCATGGGGCACCGCCCCGGCCGGGGACATCGTCATCGTGGCCCTGTTGTACAACGGTGTCGTGCCGGCCGTCGCCCAGTACGGAGACGCTCTCGCGGGCAAGGTCATCGTCGACATCAGCAACCCCTTCAATTCCACGTTCGACGGGCTGGCCCACCGCGAGGAGACCTCGATCGCGCAGGAAGTCGCCAAGGCCGCCCCGGCCGGCGCCAGCGTGGTGAAGGCGTTCAACACCGTCTTCCGCCATGTCCTGGAGAAGGGTCGGCCCGACGTCTTCCTCGCCGGCGACAATGCGCAGGCCAAGGCAAGTGTGGAGGCGTTCATCGAAAGCCTCGGGCTGCGCCCGCTGGACGTCGGCGGCCTGAAAATGGCGCACTGGCTGGAAGGAGCGGGCGTGGTCACGGTGGGCCTCGCCAACCATGGGGTGGGGAACTTGAACTTCGCCCTCAGCATCACCGAACTTCCTGCCTGAGCGAACGATTGACTGAGCCTTTTCGGAGCGGCTGCCGACCGGGGGACGGAGCCGGCGTGAGGGCGGGGTGCGCAACGCACAGGGCTCCTGTGCTGTTGAGGGAGGGGTTGTTCCAAGTCTCAACTCAGCAGCATGGGAGTCCAGTTGGTTCACCATCCTGCCGCACTCGACCTCCCACACACCCTGGTCGAGTGGGTCACGATGCTCATCGTCACCCATGAGGGTGACAGGCGCTGCAAACTCCCGCCGCACCGGCGCGCACTCGTCGTGCTGGTGTACCTGCGCCGCCACGACACCCTCGCGAGGATCGCGGCCGGCTTCGGATATCCGTCGGTACCGCCCACGCCTACGTGACCACCGTCATGGGCCTGCTCGCCGACCGGGTCCCGGGCCTGCTGAAGACGCTGCGCGACCACGATCCCGAGTTCGTCCTTCTGGACGGCACCCTCGCCGCGTGCGACCGCGTCGGCGGCAGCCGCGCCGACTGCTCCGCCAAGCACCGCCGCCACGGCGTGAACGTCCAGGTCGTCACCGATCCGATCGGCGAGCTTCTGTGGATCTCGCCCGCGTTGCCGGGCCCGCCCACGACCTGACCGCGGCCCGCACCCACAAGATCATCCGGATCTGCGAACGCCAGGGCGGCCCCATCCTCGCCGACGGGCGCCTGCACCGGTGCCGGCCCGCACGTCACCACTGGCCTGAGACCGCCGCCCGGCGGGGAACTCACCCCCACCCAGCGCACCGTGAACCGTGCCCTCGCCCAGGCCCGAGCTCCCCTCGAACGCGGCATGGCGCGACTGAAATCCTGGCAGATCCTCCGCAGATCCCCCATCAGCCCCAACCGCATGACCGTCATCGCCAAAGCCGTCCTCACCCTGCAGAGGCAACGCTCAAATCGCTCAGTGACTCGCTGTCGTCTTTCCGATCTTGAAGGCTGGCCGTCGAACGGGAGTCAGGCAAGACGTTCGAGCGGCAGGCCGAAGGAGGGGAAGAGGTCGGCCCGGTGGAACGCGAGCACCGCGGACACTCCCGCTTCGGACAGCGTCAGCGCCTGCAGGTAGCGCGCGTGGAAGAGGCCGTCACGACCGCGGCTGTACAGGGCGAACGCGGGCTGGCCGTTGGCTGACGTCTCCACCATGACGCGCCGTCCGTCGCCAGGCACCAGTTTGGCCGCGATGAGACGCAGTACATCCTCTCGGCCGCGGAACCAGGTCGGGATCGGGGGCATCTCCCACCGGACGTCCTGCGTCAGGAGCCCTTCGAGAGTGACCAGGTCCGCCCGCTCGAAGGCTCTGGCGTACTGATCGAGCAGGGCCCGGCGCCGGGGCTCGTCCGGTTCGCTGAACTGGTCCTCGGCCGGGGCGACCCTGGCGAGTTCGGCCCGTGCGCGCTGCAGCGAGCTGTTGACAGCCGCGGTCGTGGTGCCGAGCACGGCGGCGACCTCGGATGCCGGCCAGACCAGGACGTCCCGGAGAATCAGAACCGCGCGCTGCCGCGGCGGCAGATGCTGCAGCGCCGCGACCATCGCCAGCCTCAGGCTCTGGCGAGTCCCCACGACGACTGCCGGGTCGGCGCTCATCAGGTGATCGGGGAGCGGCTCGAGCCAGCTGGCCTCCAGCATCGGCGCGTCCAGGTCGTCCGGATCGGTTCCGGGCGCACCCAGCGCTGAAGGCACCAGGCGGCGACTGCTGTGTTTCAGGGCGTTCAGGCACAGCCGCGTGGCGATCCGGTACAGCCAAGTCCTGACCGAGGAGCGCTGCTCGAAGTCCGCGAAGCCCTTCCAGGCGCGCACATACGCCTCCTGTACCACGTCCTCCGCGTCGTGCAGCGAGCCCAGCATCCGATAGCAGTGCGCGATCAGCTCACCGCGGATCTGTGCGAACTCGTCCTCCAGGTTCATCGAAGCTCCTCGACCGGTTCCGGGCGGGCGATCGGGTCGCTGGGCTCCACGCTGTGCCGTACGCCGATGCAGAGTCCCGCCGCCGCGCCGAGCAGCGACAGTACGCCGCTCGCGGTGAAGGCACGGGTGAATCCGGTGGAGAAGGATGCATAGCCCCCGGCGGCGGCGAAGACCGCGGTCAGGACGGCGACTCCGACAGCCCCACCGAGCTGCCTCATCATGCCGTAGACGCCGGAGGCGAGCCCGACCGCCTCGCGGGGCAGAGCTCCGACGCTCGCGCTCTGCGCCGCCGGCAGTGCCATGGAGACGCCGCACCCGGCCACGATCAGCGGTGCCACCAGCTCCCCGTACCGCGCCGCACCAGTGCTCACCAGGCTGATCCAGAACATGCCGACCGCCTGCAGCCCCAGACCCGCCGCGACCAGCGGGCGTTCACCGACCCTGTCCACGAGGCGGCCTGCGAGCGGTGACACGAGGAAGAGCGTGCCGGTCCACGGCAGCAACCGCAGCCCGGCCTGAAGCGGACCGGCGGCGAAGGCCGCCTGCATGTACTGGGCCATGAAGAACACCGCGCCGAACAGCGCCGCGGTGAGGAAGAAGCCCGCCGCGTTACCGGCCGAGAACGCTCTGGACCGGAAGCAGGCCGGTGGCACCATCGGCTGCTGCGCACGGCTCTCCCAGACCAGGAAGGCCAGGAGCAGCAGGCCCCCGACCGACAACGAGCCGATCACCTCGGCACTGGACCAGCCGGCCGGCGCACCACGGACCACTCCCCAGACGATGCCGAGAACGGCCAGGGTGATCAGTGCGACGCCGGGCAGGTCCAGGCGGCGAGCCGCGCCCCTGCTCTCGCCGATCCGCAGCAGGACGAGCGGGACCGCCACCGCGCCGACGGGCACGTTGATCCAGAAGATCCACTGCCAGGCGAGACCCTCTGTCACGGCGCCGCCGACGACCGGGCCGGCCAGCACACCGAGGCCCGTCAGCCCGCTGAAGACACCGGTTGCCCAGCCCCGGCGGTGGGGCGGGAAAGCCACGCCGATCAGGCCCATCGCCAGGGGCATCACGACGGCCGCTCCGACCCCCTGCACAGCCCGAGCCGCGATCAGCCACTGAACGGACGGGGCCAGCGCGCAGGCTGCCGAGGCGACCGAGAACAAGCCAAGGCCGGCCGCGAACATCCGCCGCCTGCCCCAGCGGTCGCCCAGCGCCGCCGCGATCATCAACAGCATCGCGAAGCTGAGGGTGTAAGCGTTGACCGTCCACTCCAGCTGCTCGATCGAGGCACCGAGATCCTGCTTGATGCTGCTCAGCGCCGCCGCCACCACCAGCACGTCGAGCGCCACCATCACGGCGCCGAGCGAGGCCAGGCCCAGCACCCAGCGCTGGCCGACGGTTGTCCGGTCCTTGCTGCCCACGAGAGGTCCTCCAGAAAGTCGCTGTCACTGGTTCTGACAACCCAGAGGGCTCCGACTCATCGCCGCGATGAGTCAGACGCGTTCGCGTTGTCAGAACCAGTGACAGCGAACCGATCGCACCGAGGAGAGCCCGATGAGCGCAGTGATCCGCTACCGGACGAAGCCGGAATCAGCCGACGAGAACCAGCGACTGATCGAGAACGTCTTCGCCGAGCTCACGACGACGGCGGCGCCGGCCGGGCTGCGGTACAGCAGCTTCCGGCTGGCCGACGGAGTCACCTTCGTCCATGTCGTGGACGGCGAGGGCCTGGCCGAGCTGGCCGCCTTCCAGGAGTTCCAACGCGAACTCGGCACCAGGCTCGCCGACGACCTCACTCGTGAGGAGGCCACCCTGATCGGCTCCTACACGGATACGACGGTGACCACCCACAGTTGAACGCCGGGCCCGGGGTGAGCCGGGGCCACCCGCTCGTTCCGTGTCCGGGCCGCGCCGGCCCGTCAAGGGCGCCTTCGGCGTCGCTCACGCGATGCGCTGCGCGCATTCTGGACCGGCCACCATGGCCCTGTCGCAGGCCGGCTATCGGGCAGCCCGTCCCTTGTGGCGTCCGTCCGCAGGTCAGCGCCGGTTTGCCTGGGAAATCAAGCCGAGCAACTCCGAGGCCACCCCGAGCACCTGGTGGGGAGATTCAGACATCGCCATCACCGGTGGACCTGCCGGCCGTCGCCCGCCCTCAGCCGACCCCGGCGAGCCAGACGACATGGGTACGGGGCTATCACCGCTCGGACGGCACCTACGTCCGCGGGCACCACCGGCGTATCAATCACCAGGTCGCCGCGGCTGCCGGCGGAGGCGGCGCCATCCTGTGCATACTCCTGCTGCTGGCCCTCCTGAGCGGCGCAGGCACGGGCAGTGCGAACACCCCCAGCCCGCACCCGACCTCCCCGGCCAGCATCAGCGGCCACTCATCCCACCAGTAACGAGCCCCGAAGGCCCCGGACGATGAGCCGTCCGGGGCCCTCACCGTTTCTCTCACCGCGGGAGCGTCCGGGCGGTACGGGCGGTACACGGCGCTGTCGGGGGCCATATGCCGCCCGAGCGGGGCGACTGCGGGACTGGCGCGCATGCGATGCAGAGCGCGGTCCAACACAGACGGACCGCGCCTCAACCGCCATACCTGGGAGTCCGACGTGAACGCCTCTCTCGGAGCTGCCCCGTGCCCGGACTACCGGGCCAGGGTCACGGTGACGAGGGCATCCGTGCAGTTGCTCAAGATCTGTGCCAGTGCGGCCTGTTCGCCTGCGTCGACGCTCAGGCCCGAGCGTGTCTTGTCGGCCACCCAGTCGGTGACGTACTGGCCGCGGTAGGCCTCAGCCGGCGGCGGCCAGGTGCTGGGGTCCTGGTCCGCCTTGAACCGGTTGGAGGCGGCGGACACCGCGATCAGCGCCCGGCCGTCCCCGAGGTCGTTGGCATAGGCCTCCCGCTCCTTGGCGGTCCACGCGTACGCGCCGACTGGTGGGGAGCGTCATTCCAAGTACGCGATATTCGGAGCTGGAGGTGATGTCAGGGGGAGGGGCTACGGTCTGCCGCTGTGGACGCTGCTGATCTTGACTATCGGGCCCGGACGCAGTCCGGCTGCATCCCGCCGCACCTGGTCTCCCGGCTTCTGGAACTCGGCCATGCCGAGACGGTGGAGTTTTGGGCCGGCCGTGGGGAGTGGTTCTGCGCGCGGGAGTGTGCGCGGCTGCTCGGTGAACAGGGCCGACGGGCTGAGGCGCTGGAGATGCTCGCCCCGTATCTGGCTACGGGCTGGTGGACGGCCACCAGGACCACGGCTGAACTATTGGAGATCTGGGGGCGGGCCGACGAGGCGATCGTGCTGACCCGTGCTCGCATGGAGGTCGGGCATCCTCTGGCACTGGAGTTCTCTGCACGATTGCTCGCCCGGCATGGCCGCAGCGACGAGGCGTTCACTCTGCTGCAGCCGCACATCGACGACTGGTTCCTCGCTGCGGCCTTGGTCGACGTAGCGGAGGGCGCCGGCCGAGACGAGAAGGCAGCCGAGTTGCTCGCCGCCCGGATCCCGGACGAACACCGACTCTCCGTGGTGCTGTCGCGGCCTCGATCCCGACACGGCGATCGGTTTGCTCGCCACGATCCGTGAACGCCAGGGCCGCGTGGATGAGGCCGTCGCCCTGCTCGGCACCCGGAACGTCACCTCGGTCAACGGCCGGGACCAGTTGGCCGATCTGCTGGCCCGGCACGACCGGACCGGGGAACTGCGCGCCTACGCAGTAACCGAGGAGCTGGGGTACGCCGCACGATGCCTTGCGGAACTGCTGGAAGAACGCGGTGACGTCGAGGGCGCGATTGCGGCATACCGGCAGGCTGACGAACCTGCCGCCTACGACCCCAACTCGGCTGTCCAGCTCGCGCAGCTGCTGGTCCGGCACGGTCGGGGGAACGACGCACCCGAAATCTGACGATGACCCGGCGCGGACCCAACGGCCGTTCATCCAGGGCGCGTTGATACGTGCTGTGTATGCGGCGGGCCTGCTTGCGGCAGTTCGGGTACCGGCCTGGGCGGGCCGTCGACACCGCCTCCACCACCAGGATGCCGGAAGAATCGCTCACCCCCTCCACCCGCACAGCGATCCCGGGAAACAGCACATCCTCTACCGTCTTGCTCGACACAGCAGGAAGTACGCTGCCGAAACGCTCCCCGCGTTCCCGCCTGACCTGGGGATTCACGGAACTGCGGCCAGAACTTTGAACTTCCCCGCCCCTCGCTATGCGTGCGGACATTCCTGCACGCCCAACTTCCCCACCACCTGCACGCTCACTTGCGGACGGGCGCCATGACCTTGTGACCAGCCGCGCACCGTGCCTGTGATCACCAACTGGCAGCCGAGCGTCGGCGAAGGCGTGCCGCACATCGCCGTACCGCGTGACCGACCATGCCGGCAGCCGGTTGACGCCGGCGATCCGCTGGACGGCCCGGCCGACCGCGAGCGAGATGCGGGTCGGCTCCCGCGGAGGGGCGCAGGGCGTCACAGCGGCCATTCGGACATCTCGAGGATTGCCTCGCAATCGAAACGAGGAGCACTCCCCGTTTTCTGCTATGGTCACACTTGCCGTCTGATCGGGGAATGGTCCCCACTTTTGTCCGGGAGCCGCCGATGCGCTCGCAGCACCCCACCGTCCGACTCGCCGACCTCACCGACGACTTCACCGCCGACCCCTACCCCGCCTTCAGCGCGCTGCGCTCGCGCGGGTCTGTCCACCACGTACGTTTCCCCACCGGAGACGAGTCATGGCTGGTGGTCGGGCACGAGGAAGTGCGCGCCGCCTTCGCCGACCCCAGGCTGCGCAATGACGTGCGGCACTCTGCCGACTTCGCGGACGACGGGCTGTACGCCGTGGGCCGCAACATGCTCCAGGTCGATCCGCCCGATCACACCCGCTTGCGGACGCTGGTGGCCCGCGAGTTCACCGCCCGCCGCGTCCAGTCGCTGCGGCCCCGAGTTCAGGAGGCGGCCGATGAGCTCCTGGACGCCGTGGCCGCCGACGGCCGTGCCGACCTTGTGGCTGCATACGCCTATCCGCTGCCGCTCACCATCATCTGCGAGCTGCTCGGCGTGCCAGACGTGGACCGGGCTGCCTTCCGGGCGTGGTCCACGAAGGTCGTCGCCCTCGACGATGCGGAGCAGTCCGCCCGCGCCCAGCAGGAGATGGCCGCGTACCTCGCGGGGCTGGCGGAGGCGAAACGGCGGCATCGGGACGCGGACGAGAGCGATCTGCTGCACGCCCTGGTCCGCGCCCACGACGGGGACGGCGCCGACCGGCTCACCCCGGAGGAACTGCTCGGAATGGCCTTCTTGCTGCTGGTCGCTGGGCACGAGACCACCGTCAACCTCATCGCCAACGCCGTCCACCTACTGCTCGGCCATCCCGGGCAGCTCGCCGCCCTCCGCGTCGACCCCGAATTGCTGGAGGCTGCCGTGGAGGAGACGCTCCGCTTCGAGTCGCCCGCACCGGCGGGCACCTACCGCTACACAGCCGAACCGATCACCCTCGGCGGCGCCCGGATACCGGCGGGCGCGCGTGTCGTGCTCTCCATCGCCGCCGCGAACCGCGACCCCGCGCGCTTCCCCGCCCCCGAACGGTTCGACATCCGCCGCGATCCGGCCGCGACCCGCGCCCACCTCGCCTTCGGGCACGGCCTGCACCACTGCCTGGGCGCCCCGCTGGCCCGCCTGGAAGCGACCCTGGCCCTGCGCATCCTGCTGGACCGCTTCCCCCGCCTGGCCTTCGACGGTGACGGCACACCGCGGTGGCGCACCAGTCTCATGCGGAGCCTACGAGAGCTGCCGGTGCGCTGGTAGACGGAGGTACCCGCCGCCAAGCACGAACGCCGATCTGTACATCGGGTCCCCCTTTCGATGTCGGTGGGCCTCATGCCCACAGCAACGAAGGGGGGATGATCCCTGTTTGCTCAATCGTCGGTAGCATCCATACCGGGGAGCACTCTCCGGTATGGGGCGAGACGGAAAAGAAGGAGACGCGATGGGCGGCCACGCGCCGACCGGGCGCCGCGACGCGTTGCGCAACCGGAAGCTGCTGACGCAGACGGCCCGCGAGGTCTTCGCCGAACAGGGGCTGGACGCTCCGCTCGACGTCATCGCTCGGCGCGCGGGTGTCGGCAACGCGACCCTCTACCGCCACTTCCCGACCCGCGCCGCGCTCGTGGACGAGGTCTTCCGGGATGCTCTCGCCGAGACCATGGCCGCCGGCGCGCGAGCACGCACCGCCGAGGACGCGTGGACAGGGCTGACGCAGTACCTGCACACCGTTTTCGCGACGCTTGCCGCAGACCGCGGCACCAACGACCTCATGACCACGAGCCTGGAAGGCGTAACCTCTCTGGAGGCCGTCCACGCCCATAACCGCGACACCATCGCAGACCTGCTCCGCCGCGGCCAGACGCAGGGCACCGTCCGAGCGAACCTCACCACCGAGGACGTCCTCATTGCCCTCGCGGCGCTGGGCCGGGTCGTGCCTGCGCTGAGCACCGTCGCCCCGGACGCTTGGAACCGCCCGCTTGCCTTGCTTCTCGACGGTTTCCGCGCCCACCCGGCCGCGTCCACCCTGCCCGTGCCGCCCCTCACCTCTGCCCAGCTCAGCAACGTGCTCCTCGAGCTCGGCCCGCACCGGCAGCGTTGAAAGGGTCCTGAGGGAGATCGGCGAGGCCGCTCGTGTCAGATCGCATACGGTCACGGCGCGGTGCTCAGGCCGCGGGGTCGAGAGGGCGGCCGCCCCAGCGGATGCCTTTCCCGCGATACTGAACTTGATTGGGCGATGCCGAAGCCGTTCGCCTGACACCGGCCCGTCGGTTCCGGTAGCCCTTGAGCGTGACGTACGCGCAGCGCGGTGGGTTGGCCGCCGTGCCCGAAGGGCCGCAATCCTCCCGTGGGCCAGGTTTTTGCTAGCCAGAACTGTCCTATGAACTGAGAGGGCGTCTCACGTGGCAAGTTTCGCGAGCTTCTTGTAGCAGGTCAGGGCAGCGGCCAGGCCGAGGAAGGCGAGGAAGTGGGAGCCCTTGCGTTCGTATCGGACGGTCAGGCGGCGGTAGCCGAAGAGCCAAGCGATCGACCGCTCGATCTTCCAGCGGTGCCGACCAAGGCGTTCGCTGGACTCGATGCCTGGCCGCGCGATCCGCGCGACGAGTCCTCGCTCGCGCAGCCGGGCCAGGTGTTCGGCGGAGAACTATGCTTTGGCCGCGCGGAGTTTGACGGGCCGGCGCCGCCGTGGTCCCCGACGGGATCGGACGGCGGGGGTGCCGAGGATGAGCGGCTTGAGGACGCTTCCCCTTTTGGCGCGAGCGGAGGCCGCGTCGACGTCGCCGAGGTCCAGTCCACCTCACCCCGGGCCCCGAGTTCGTCCAACGCCGCCCGATGCAGCCGACGCCACAGGCCGACGCCGGTCCATACCGTGGAGCGGCGACGCGCGGTGGCGGAGGACGTGCCGAACGTCGGCGGCAGATGCCGCCAAGCACAGCCGCTGGTCAGCACGTACACCACTGCGGTGAACACGGCCCGCTCGTCACGCGGAGCGGTCCCGCCACCTTGCGGTCGAGCCGCGAACGACGGCAGTTACGGGGCGACCAGCTCCCAGAGCTCATCAGGAACCAGACGCTTCGACAGGTCAGCACCTGCCGCCAGCATCATGCCGCTCGAACATCAAGTCACGTTGGGCGGCACCCTCTAACCCTTGCCTGATGTGGCCGATCTGGCGGCCTGCTCGATCTTCGCGCAGTAGGCGGCGCGGGCTTCTTCATCGATCTGCATCTCGTGTTCGGGGCGCATCCCGGTTCGGCCGTCGACGCCTTCGCGCAGGATGTCGGCGTGCCCGGCATGCCGGTTGGTCTCGCCGAGGACGTGGACCAGGATGGCGAACAGGTTCGTGTTGGCATAAGGCTCCGGCCACCACGGCACGTGGCCGGGGGCATCAAGGGCAAGCTCGTCGATCGTCGCGTCTGAGTGC
Source organism: Streptomyces sp. NPDC006393 (assembly GCF_040628575.1). NCBI lineage: Bacteria > Bacillati > Actinomycetota > Actinomycetes > Kitasatosporales > Streptomycetaceae > Streptomyces > Streptomyces sp. NPDC006393. The sequence continues at coordinate 100,158 of NZ_JBEXZD010000005.1, read as the reverse complement.
TCCCACGTTCGCCGGTAGGACTCGATGATCTGATCGCGCGCCTCGTCCTCAGTCGCCCACAGATCGCTGCCGTCGTGGTCCTGCCACCGGGGCAGCGGTTCCGGGGACGGCCGGTCGAAGACTTCACCGAAGTACCTGGCCTCGACGCTGGCCACGTGTTTGACCAGGCCGAGGAGGTTGGTCCCGGTCGCCGTCAAAGGTCGGCGGGCGTCGTATTCGGACAGGCCGTCGAGTTTCCAGAGCAGCGCCTTGCGGTCCCGCCGCAGTCTCCCGTGCAGGTGGTCCTTCGCGAATTCGTCGATCATGCGGCATGAGCCTGCCATGGGCTACTCGTGGCCTCAAGATCCCGTACGTGGACCGCAGCGACCGACAAGGCCGAAGCCTGGCCGGCGCTAGCTCGTTGCCAGGGCATGGGCATAGTTGAGCGGTTGGTGCCGGACGGGCTGTGGGAGATCTTCCAAGGTGTGGCGCCTGAGCCGCCGGTGCGAAGCCAGGGCGGCGGTCGGCGACGATTGACGACAGTGCGGTGCTGGCGGCGATCATCTTCGTGGCGACTACGGGTTGTACATCACGGCAGTTGCCGCCAGTCTTCAGTGCCTCCTGGCAAACGGTGCACCGGCCCTTCGCCGACTGGTCCAAGGCCCGGGTGTGGGCGAAGGTGCACCGCATCGTGCTGGACCGGCTCGGCGCGGATGGCGAGCTTGACTCGTCGCGATGCGCGATCGACTCGGTGAGCGTCCTCGTCCTCAGGGGGGCCGCTGAGCGGACCAAATCCGACCGACGGCGGCAGGAACGGATCGAAGATCCACCTGGCCTGCGACCGCAATGGCACGCACAATCTCCTTGCTCACCGTCTGCCGCATCGCGGCGAGGTTCATCTGCTACCGCCCGCTGGTCACCTGACTCGGGTTGCTCAGAGACCACTCGGATGGCTGGAAAGCCAGGTGGCGTGCCGATCGCGCATCCGATCCCGCTCCTGGGGTGTGGGCAGGAGGACGTCGGCACCGCCGTCGTAGGGATGGTAGATGCGCCGCATCCGGGTGTCGGTGACGAGGACGCCCGCCAGCTTGTCATCGGCGATGTCTCGTAGCATCTCGTCGATGCATCCATGCTGCCACGGCCGGCGGGCGGTGAAGAGGTGGCAGTAGGTGCGGAACTCCGGGTCGGGGTCGTCCTCCACCAGCAGGCTCTGCCAGTAGCCGCCGTCCGGCCGGTGCGCCGGGACGTCGGGCTCGGTAGTCCATACGGGAGTGATGACGTACACGTCCATACCGGCGAACAGCTCGTCGAGGACGGTGTTGCACCGCTCCAGGACAATGGCGTACTCGTCCTCGTCCTCTGCATATCGCTTCGACTCAGGGAGGCTGTGGAAGCGCACCCAGACGTCCCGGTAAGGATCGCGGATCTTGTAACCGACGGGAGGACAGAGGGGCCATCGCTGTTGCCACAGCTCCGTCAACGCTGCCTGCCCGTCTCCAGCCACCCGCAACTCCCGTCCTCTCCCCCGCGCCAACGCCTGGCGACCATGATGGCCGATGCTCCGCCCGCCAAAGGAAACGGTGTCTTTGGAGCCACCCACCCCCGCCAGCGCGGCTCCGTCCTCCCATGCCCTGGATCTGGCGGCGGCTCGACGCCGAGTACTCATTTCGGCGCGAGGTATACAGCCGCCCTGCCCCAGCAGGCGGCAGGCAGCAAGCGGCAGGCAGCAGGCAGCAGGCAGCAGGCAGGATGAAGTCTGGCGCTCCGGGCCTCCATACGGCCGGTTCTCCTTGTGTGGCCCGCGCACATGCACTCTCCCCCGCTCGCTGCCTAGCCTGTGCGCCGCGAGGACCAACGTGCTGAAGACGTGGACGAGTTCGAGACTCGGAGAAGGGGGCCGGAAATGCCGCACGGACGAGGCATGTCAGGGCGATGGCGGTTGCTGCTGGCCCTGCTGCTGGCGGTGGTGGCCGGGGTGCCGGCCGCCGGGGGGATCGCATCGGCCGCCGCGCCGCCGTCATACCTCACGTTGGAGGCGACGTACGGAGCCGGGACCGTCACCAACGGCTGGGAGCGCGTGGAGCGTTACCTGGACACCACGGCGGGGTTCCGCACCGAGGGCTTCCCGCCCGACGGCCGCGGTGACCAGGACGGCAAGCGGGTCACGTACTTCGGCGGCGTCTCCCGTCCGTACTCCGGCCGCTTCCTCCTCTACTCGGCCCCCGGCTGGAACACAGGCGCCCGGACCACACCCGTCCTCCTGGTTCACGGCGCGAACGACACCGCCGACCGCGCGTGGGCCAACCCGGGCGAGGCGGGCGGCTACGGATGCGGCGCGCTGTCCTGCCCCTCGACCGGGCTGATGCAGTACCTCGCCGGGCGCGGCCACCGCGTCTTCGCCGTCGGATTCGCGCACAAGCAGGGCGACAACTTGATGCAGGCCCAGATCGTCGGCGACGCGATCGCCGTCATCAAGGCGAAGCTGGGCGTCAGCAAGGTCGACCTCGTCGGCTGGAGCAAGGGCGAGATGTCGACGCGGGCGTATGTGTCGTCCCTGAAGCCGAGTTGGGGGCGGGGGTACGCCGGTGACGTCCGCAGGCTGATCACCGTAGGCGGTCCGAACGGCGGCTACGACTACCCGTACGCGCACGGCTGGGCGCACGACTTCTCCATCTGGCCCGAGTGCGGTGGAACCGTCAATGCACCTTCCCCGCACTCGCGCATGACGTGTTACGGGCAGTACACCGCGCACCCCGAGTTCTCGATGACACCTTCCGGCGGCTACGACAACTACCCTGGCCAGCGTCAGATGCTCGCCCGCTGGGACGGGGTGTACGGCGTCGACGGCTCCGCGCAGGACTGGTACACGACGTACTACGGCGGCCAGGGCTTCTACACGGCGGGCAGTGGCATCCAAGCCGCCATCGACGCCGGGTCGCTGATAACGCCCCTGCAGAACGCCGGAGTTCCGGCCTCCGTCACCACCTACCTGCTGGCCGGTGGCTCCCCCGATGTCGTAGGCATCTTCAACGAGAACCGGGGGCCCAGCGACGGTGTCGTCTTCATCGCCAGCGCGCTCGACACGACCGGCATCCCCACGGTCGGCGGCACCGCCACCATCGCCGGCGCCAACCACTTGGAACTCGGCTGGAACAGCTCGGCCGAGGCCCAGATCGACGCCTGGCTCTCGTGAAGCCCGTGAACCCCGGGAAGCCCGCACAGACGTACAGGACGTACAGGACGTAAAGGACCGCGAACATGACCTCCAGCGAGCCACGCACCCGGCGCGTGCCCACCGACCGTCTCACCGTCCAGATCACGGAGGTGCGTGACGAGGGCGAACCGGTCGTCTTCGTCCACGGCAACGTCTCCTCCGCAGCCTTCTGGCGCACCACTCTGCCCCTCCTCCCGGACCGCTACCGCCCCCTCGCGCCGGACCTGCGCGGCTTCGGCGGCAGCGACCCCCTGCCGGTCGACGCGACGCGCGGCCTGCGCGACTACGCCGACGACCTGGACTCCCTGATGACAGCTCTCGGTATCGAGAGCGCCCACCTGGTGGGCTGGTCCATGGGCGGCGGCGTGATCATGCAGTACCTCTCGGACCGTCCGGACGCGGTGCGTTCCGTGACCCTGGTCAACCCGGTCTCCCCGTACGGCTTCGGCGGCACGCACGGCGTCGAGGGGACCCTCAACTCCGCGGACGGCGCCGGCTCCGGCGGTGCCACGGCCAACCCGGAGTTCGTGGCGCGGCTCGCCAAGGCCGACCGGGGCGAGGACTCGCCCCTGTCCCCGCGGTCCGTCCTGGCGAACTGCTACGTCAAGCCGCCATGGCGGCCCGGGCGTGAGGAGGAGGACGCCTACGTCGAGTCCATGCTGACCACGCGCACCGGCGACGACCACTACCCGGGCGACAGCACCCCGTCCACAGCGTGGCCGGGTGTCGCCCCCGGCACCCGCGGGGTCCTCAACTGCCTTTCGCCGCTGCATTTCCGCATCGACGGACTGCATCTGATCGACCCCAAACCGCCGGTGCTGTGGATCCGCGGCGAGGACGACGTGATCGTGTCGGACACCTCGATGTTCGACCTGGCGCACCTGGGTGCGCTCGGCGCGGTGCCGGACTGGGACGGCACTCCCGCGCAGCCGATGGTGGCGCAGACCCGCCACGTCCTGGACCGCTACACGGCAGCGGGCGGCACGGTACGGGAGGTGGCCGTACCCGGCGCCGGGCACGCGGTGCACCTCGAACGCCCCGACGAGTTCACCGCGGCGTTGCTGGAACTGCTGGAGGGCACCTCGGCATGACGGTGTGCGTCGCCGCCCGGCTGGGCACCGTCCGGGGCCGTGTCGCCCCGGACGGCGTGGCGTCCTTCCTGGGCATCCCGTACGCGGCACCGCCCTTCGACCCCTGCCGCTTCCGTGAACCCGGCCCGCCGAAGCCCTGGATCGGCGTACGCGACGCCACCGTCTATCGCCGACCGCGCCCCACGCGCCCTAGATGTCAGCACGTGTTCGACGGTGATGCCGTGGACGGCGAAGAACCCGTCCGCCCGCTGCCCGAAGGCGATCGCGCCGTGCCGGCGTTCGTCGGACAGGACCTCGCTGTAGGCCAGGCGGGAGTGGTCGTCAACAGCGGAGTGGATTTACTGAAGTTGAATGTGTGATGTCGGTGCCCATCGCCGGCGCCGTTGGTGTCAGGCCCAGTGGAGGCCGGTGAGGCCAGGTCGTCAGTAGAGGATGGACACGATCTGGCACGCGGCTTCGGCGAGCCGACGATCTCCCTGCACATGGGCGCGGTCCAGGGCGTCCGCAGGGTCGATGTTCCGCGTAGACAATCGCCAGACGGTCTCGGTATCCATCAGCACTGCTGCGGTTGGTCGGCCGCTCGGCGCTTCGGCCAACGACCATCGGTGTGCCGTGGCAGTCGCCGTCCAACTCCCGCCGGCGGGGCCCTCGGCGATCACCTGGACCTGCGCTCCGATTGGTGCTGACGTGCGGCGGAGCGTGTGGGGCAGGGCCCGCATAAAGGTATCGAGGACCATGGCCAGGGCACACGGCTCCGGGTCGGTGTTGCGGCCGATGGCATGGCGGATCTGCTGCCGGTGAGTCCAGTGCTCGGTGAACTCGCGGGCGATGTCCAGCCACGCCGGCGCGGGGTCGACGCCTGCCCACGACACGCCCAGGGCGGACGCGTCAAGGTCGGCTGTGGCGAATCGCTGGGCGAGCTGGGTGCCTGCCGATGCCAGGGCGTCGATGAGCGAAGCAGGACTGTCATCGGCGTGTAGCTCGACCCATTCCTGATTCGTGCGGTGGATGAACGCCTCGAGCGTCTCGCCGTCGGCGAAACCGTTCCGGTAGCTGTGGCCGAGGCGGCTGTAGTAGTCACCGAGGAGGTGGGCGGCAACGTCGTGGACCGTCCAGCGCCCGGCCGCTGTCCTGTTCCAGTCGGATGGTGTCAGACCACGCAGGGTATCGAGCAGCGACCTGAGCTCCGGACCGAACAGCGCACGCGCGTCGATCGGATTGCCCAGCCAAGAAGTGGCGGATACGCCGTTGGCCTCGGGACTCATGGCCACAGCCTGTCAGCCAACAGCCGTGGTCTGCCATCGAAGACTCCGCCTGGGAGCGTCGGGGTGCCCCACGGTGTCAGCCGTCCACGATCAGTCCGGTGCCGGCCAGGCAAGCGTCCACCAGGTCGGGGCGGTACTGGATCTGCTTGAGTCGACGCTTGACGGCCCTGGTGATCTGAGCGAGGTCAGCAGCGGCGAGGTTGCCGATCTCGCGCTTGACCAGTGGCCAGGTGCCCTCCTGAGGGTTGATGCCCGGCGCGTGGACTTCCCCGGCCGATCATCGTAGGCGGCTCAAGCGGGAACCGAATTGATCGTTCTTTGGTCCATGTGAGTGAAGTAGCTCGGTCGCTGGGGGCGAGCTCGCTTGCTCGGTCAACTCTGCGGCGCGGTCTTCGGGGGAGGCACAGGGATGCACGTCTCGAGGGCGGAAGGCGGGTCGCCCGCTTCTGCGCCGGGGTGTGGCTGGTACCTCTTGGCTCCCGCCCTCTCCGCCTTGGGTGTGTATGGCGGCACAGTGTGGACCATTCGCTCGTGGGCGAGTTGCCCGCTCGGGAACGACGCCAGCAACAACATAGGGCTGCAGATGCTCATGCCTGTCGTGTGGCTCTGCATGACTCTGCTGCTGCTTCTGCTCCAACTCTCGCTACGGTGGTGGCCCCGTCGAGGCCGGCGGGCCGCCATGTGGCTCGCACCGCTCGGCTTTGTCGTCGCACTGACTTTGCTGTACCGGTTTGGGATGGGTTGGCCGTACCACCCACCCGGGGGCCAGTGCGTGGAGGGCTATCCGCTCTTCCCGTTCACGGGCAAGACGGGCCCGCACTCCGCCGAGTAGACGCTGCCCGGTCGATCATGTGCGGAGCCGGATGACGAGGGCTGCGGCGGTTGCGGTTCCGAGGTAGAGGTAGCCGCGCTTGTCGTATCGGGTGGCGATGGCTCTGGCGTGCTTGAGCTTGTTGATGGCTCGTTCGACGGTGTCGCGCTTCTTGTACCGCTCTTCGTCGAAACCTGGTGGTCGCCCGCCGCGTGAGCTTATGCGCAGGCGGGCGGCCTGGCTGTCGGTCTTCTCCAGGATAGTGTGTCGGATGCCGCGTTGCCGCAGGTAGTCGCGGACGGGGCCGTTGTTGTCTGCCTTGTCCGCGGCAAGGCTGTCCGGCTTCTTGCGGGGTCTGCCCGGCCCCGGTCGGGGGACGCGGATCTTTTCCAGCACGGGCTTGAACTGGGTGCAGTCGCCCCGCAGTCCTGGCGTGGTGATCAGGGACGGCGGGCGGCAGCGGGCGTCCGCGCTCAGGTGGAGCTTGGTGGTGAACCCGCCGCGCGAGCGGCCCAGGCCCTCGCCCCCCGAACCACCTCCACCAGACGGGCGACGAGGCTCTGCCACGCGGTTTCGCCCTGGTGTTCTGCTGGTTTCGCCCCCTTCGAGGCGGGTGCCGGAGGCGGGTCGGTGCGGGCGCCAGCCGCGTGCCGATGAGCTCGGACCATGGTGGAGTCGACTGAGATATCCCAGTCGATCTCACCTGCCGTGGCGGCCGCGGCCTGGACCTGCTGGAGCAGACGCTCCCACGTCCCGTCGGCCGACCACAGCCGGTGACGTTCATAGACCGTCTTCCACGGGCCGCACGGAGCGCGGCGGCAGCCGAGGGATTCGAGGAGGCCGCAGGGCACCCCTGCCGGATCTCTGTCGGTTGTTCGGCATCCGGATGCGGGTAACGAGCGGGCTGACCAACCGGACCTCCGGCCGCTGACCCCGACGCCGCGGTGGAACCGGCGCGTGCGTGCCCTCGGAGGCTCCGAGGGCGGTGCTCGGCCGCCTTGGTCACCTGTTCGGCCCTGGCGGTCCGGCGGGCAACGCCGTCCGCGCACCTGGGCGTGGACAGCCGCGTGGCTGCGTCCGACGCAGCCGGCGCGACTGGTCCCCCTTCCCCGGCGGAGCGCGGAGCGCCGGGCCCGCCTTTGTGCTGGTGGTGGATCCAGGACGGGCCGGACACAATAGTGATCAGTGGGACTGCGCGCTCACGACCGAACTCTCACGATCGAACACCGGGTAAGCGTCCAGCCGGTGAAAGGTGGACGGGCATGCGGCACTACGACCTCGTCATCCTCGGGGCAGGCAGCGGCAACATGCTGCTCAACGAGGAGTTGGGCCATCTTCGGACCGCCATCGTCGAACCGGACCGCTTCGGCGGCACGTGCCTCAACCGCGGGTGCATCCCGAGCAAGATGTTCGTCCTCACGGCGGACGCAGCCGAGAACGCCCGGGCGGCGAAACGCCTCGGCGTGCACGCGAGCGTCGCGCCCGTCGACTGGAAGACCGTTCGCGACCGGGTGTTCAGCCGCATCGATCCGCTGCACGGCAGTGCGGTGGACTACCGCAGGAAGAATGACGTCGACGTGTACACCGAGGAGGCGCACTTCATCGCCCCCAAGGTGGTCCAGGTCGGGGACGAGCAGATCACGGCGGACACTTTCGTCGTCGCCGTCGGATCGCGGCCGGCGGTGCCCGACATCCCCGGCCTGGACACTGTGCATTACCACACTTCGGACACCATCATGCGAATCGATGACCTGCCCACGTCCATGATCGTGCTCGGAGGCGGCTTCATCGCCGCCGAGTTCGGCCATGTCTTCGGCGCCTTCGGCACGGACGTCACCATCGTGCAGCGCGGGCCGCGCCTACTGATGACGGAGGACGAGCAGGTCTCGGCACGCTTCACGGAACTCGCCTCGCGACGGCACCATGTGTTCCTCGGCGCCCAGGCCACCCTCGTCCAACCCCACGGGGGCGGCGTGGCCGTCACCGTGAAGGCCCGGCACGGCAAGCAGGTCCTCAAGGCCGACATGCTGCTGGTCTGCACCGGACGCCGGCCCAACACCGACCGTCTGCAGGCCCGCGCAGGAGGACTCGAACTCGACGAGCACGGCCACATCGCCGCCGACAACGCTTACCGCACGTCCGTGCCGGGCGTGTGGGCGCTCGGGGACGCGGCGAACCACTTCCAGCTCAAACACATGGCGAACGCGGAGACGCGACTGGTACGGCACAACATCCTGCATCCCCAGGACGTAAGGACGCTCACCAACAAGGTGGCACCGCATGCGGTGTTCACCAGCCCGCAGATCGCCAGTGTCGGCCTCACCGAACAGCACGCACGCCGGAAGGGGATCGACTACCGCGTGAGCGTGCGTGCCTACGCCGACACCGCCTATGGATGGGCCCTGGAGGACACCACAAGCTTCGTCAAGATCCTGGCCGACCCGGCCGAGCGCAGGATCCTCGGCGCCCACATCATCGGCCCCCAGGCGGCGACGCTCATCCAGCCGCTGATCCAGGCCATGACCATGGGGCTGACAGCGGACCAGGTGGGGCGAGATGTGCTGTACATCCACCCAGCCCTGACCGAAGTCGTCGAACAGGCCCTGCTGGCGCTTTGACGCCCTGGCCGCTCCGGAGGACGGGCGAGTGCGCAACGCCCGGGCGCCCGGCTGGGTTCCAGCCACGCCGGAGCTCGGCCCTGGACGGGCCCGTCAGCGAACTGGCGCCCGGCGTGTGACCCGCCAAGCCGGCCGCGTAGCCGGTACCGCCGACAGCACGAGCCCCTGCGTGCTGCCCCCTCATGCTTCCTGGGTCCGCCAAGAGCGCCGCTGTCCACCGGGCCCGGCAGGACTGTTGCCCCTGCCGAACGGATGACCTGGAGTATCACCGGGTCCGAGGGGCGCCGTCGGAGACGCTCATCAGAGGTCAGCACCGTGTGTGTTGTCCGGGCGCAATGCCCTGCCGAAGCCGGCCACCGTGCCACGAAGCCGGCCTTTGACGCAGTCGGGTACCTCATCGTTTCTTGGGTTCGGAGACCACAGCCCAGGTGGGTCGGCGGGACCAACGCCCCGGGCGAAGCCGAGGCTGGGACGGTCGGACCGGCGTCCTGCCCCTCGGGGGACCGTGATGCCGCTGCAGCCGCGCCGGCCGCCCCTGAGATGCCGACGGCGACAGCCCTTGACATGATGGGAGAAATGCCGAGGAAACGTCCCTCCCGCTCGGTCGAGTTGGAGGACACGGGTTGAGGCCGGTGCCCAATACTCGGACAGAGTCCGCCTCGGGTCTGCGGCTGCGCCGGGAAGCGCGGACGCCACCCACGGACCGACCGTCGGGGCAGCCATTGTGCGAAGACAGGAGAATGCCATGGCCGCGCGCACCGCCATCGCCAGGTTGCACTCCGGAGGGATCACGGCGAGCCGATTCGGACTCGTGCTGAACCTCGCCAGCATCGGACGGCTCAAGTTCGAGGATTACGAGGTGGAGAACATCCGTCCTGTGGTCGTCTCGAGCCCACTGCTGCGGCGGCCGCTGAGAGGACTCGGGGAGACGAGACTGGCCAGAGCCATCGGGATCACAGAAATCACGATCGCCGGGATGATCTGCACCGGGCGGTGGGCGCCGAGGGTATCGGCTGCCGGCAGCATGCTCGCGGCCGGCATGTTCACCGTTACGCTCAGTTTCCTGATCAGCACTCCCGAGGCGTGGCACCAGCGGGGCCGAGAGCCGAAGCTCTCACCGGCCGGCCAATTTCTGATCAAGGACGTGGTGCTGCTGGGCGCTTCCCTGATCACCGCCGCGGAGTCGCTGAGCAGAATCCGACGACCATAGCCTGTCACAGCTCCCCAGCCGTTCCTGGCTCCGCCCGCGACGGTTCAACGGTGCCAACCGCTCGCTCGAGGCGAGGTAATAGCCCTCCCCGGCGCCGATCGGGTCGATGGAGTCCATCGGCACGAAGGTCTCGATCTCGATCGCCTTCGATCGCCTTCGCCGTCGGCAACGGAAGGTGGTGCAGCTCCTCATCCGCGAGGATGGCTCAGAGGCTGCCCGGGCGGACCAGGCCGGTCCTTTTGACTCCGGTCAGGATGGGGGTGACTTCGACGGTGGAGATGTGTTCGAAGGCGCCGATGGTCTCGCTCAGGAAGACGTAGAGCGCGTCGAGGTCTGCTGCCGCAATGGCCACGAGGAGGTTGGCGGGGCCGGTGGTGGCCGAGGCGAAACGGACCTGAGCGTGGCGGCTGAGCCGGTGGCCGATTTCCTCCAGGCTGCCGGGCGCGGCGGTGATCCACAGGAAAGCTTCGGCACGGATGCCCAGCCGGGCGAGGTCGACTTCGGTCGCGAGCCGGAGGACCTGGCCGCCGACGAGTGCTTCCAGACGCCGACGGGCGCTGAGGGCGGTGGTGCCGGCGCGGCGGGCGAGGTCGGTGTACGAGGCGCGTCCGTCCTCGATCAGCGCGGCGATCAGCTGATGGTCGAGGGGCTGGAGAGCGGGGGGCGCGGGCGCCGCGGGCATGTCCAGGCGCAGGCCGGCCAGTTCGGTCTGCGCCAGCAGCCCGCCGCTCCAGTCGAAGGCGGCCGGGAAGACGCGTAGCAGGACGTGCGAGGTCCACGACAGGACCGCGGGGGTGGCGGGGAGATCGCGCAGGAGGAGGTTGTTGCGGGCGTTCGGGCCGTCCAGGAACAGGATCGTGCAGATTTCGTCCCCGCCGCCGAGGACGTCCACCCAGATGGTGTCGGGACGGCGGGCGAGGGTGGCGGCGATGGCGCTGATCCGGTTGGGCTTGCAGCGGATGCGCAGGGCCAGCGGGATCAGATCGGGGAAGTACACGGGGTTGCGCACGGCCGTGGCACGCAGGGTTCCGTCACCGAAAAGCGGTGCCGCACGCCGCACCACTGTGCGCTCCGAGATGCCCAGGACACGGCCGACCGTACGCCACGAGGCACGCGGGGCGGCCAGCATCGCGGCCGCGATCCGGCTGTCCGTCTCGTTCAGCTGGTGGCGTACTTTCTCCATAGATCAAGATTTTATGTCGTTTTTCCTCGATCAGAACTGCTATATATGGCTCAGATTTTCGTGCTCGCCTAAAAACGTCTCAGAGCAACCGAGGCGGCAGAAAGCAGGTGAGCACTGTGACCGGTATCGAGCACATGGTCGTGGACACCGACCGGGGCAAGGTCAGGGGAAGCGCAGAGGGCGAGGCGGTCTGCTTCCGGGGTATCCCGTATGCCGCATCGCCGGTGGGCGAGCTGCGGTTCGCGCCGCCGCAGCCGCACAGGGGCTGGACGGACGTGCGGGATGCGGCGCAGGCCGGACCGTCCGTGCCGCAGGCGGCCTCCCGGCTGGAGCGGGTGCAGGGGCCGCGCGTGCCGGACTGGAACGAGGACGGCAGCCTGACCGTCAACGTCTTCACCCCGCGCCGGGCGCTGGTGGACGGGGCGTCCCGCCCGGTCCTGGTGTGGTGGCACGGGGGTGGCTTCACCAGTGGTTCCGGCGGCTGGGACTGGTACGACGGCGGTCGCCTGGCCGCCCTGGGTGACATCGTGGTGGTCACCGCCAACTACCGGGTGGGTCCGCTGGGTTACCTGTACCTGCCGGAGATCGGCGCGGCCAACCTAGGCTTCCAGGACCAGGCTGCCGTACTGCGCTGGGTGCAGGACAACATCGCCTCCTTCGGCGGCGATGCGCACACCGTGACGGTTGGCGGGCAGTCCGCCGGGGCCTACTCCTCCCTGATGCTCGCCCTCGCCCCCGCGACGAACGGATCCATCACGCGGCTGCTGCTGCAGAGCGGCCCCTTCGGGCTGAACCCGCAGGATGCGCACCAGGCCGCCGAGAACGCGGAGGCTTATCTGCGCCTGCTGGACATCCCGGCCGGCACCGACCCCGCAAAGGCCCTGCGCGCCTTGCCGGTCGAGCGCCTGCTGAACGCCTATGGCCGGCTCTCCATGCGGCTCGCGGTTCCGGGCAACGCGGCCCCGCCGATGTACCCGGTCCTGGGCGCCCCCGGCATGCCCCGCACCCGGCAACAGGCGCTCGCGGATGGCGCGTTGGAGGGCAAGCCGCTCCTGATCGGCACCACCCGCGACGAAGCGACGGCCTTCACCGCCTTCGACCCCCGCATCCAGAACCTCACCACCACCGCCGCCCTGGACCTGCTCACCGCCCAGATCGGCCGGCAGGCCGCCCAGGACGTCTACCAGCAGCACGCGACCGGTCACCCGCAGGCGACACCGGCGCAGATCTTCACCGCCGTACTGACCGACGGACTCTTCCGCGACGGCTCGCTGGAGATCGCCGACCATCACGCGGCCGGCGGCAACACCACCTACGTCTACCAGTTCGACTGCGCCCCCGCCGAGGACCCGTACGCCCTGGGCGCCACCCACTGCGCCGAACTGCCCTTCCTCTTCAACACCTTCGACGCCTATCCCGGCAGCCCCGTCCTCGTCGGGGCCGGAGACGCCCAGCGCGCCCTGGGCCACGAATTCGCCACCGCCGTCGCCGGGTTCGTCACCGCCGGCTCGACCAATGACTGGCTGCCCTACGCCCCCGCGACCACAGCTCGCATCCGCCACTTCGGCTGATCGAGAAGGGGACCATAAAGCACATCTTCAGCAAGCCGACCATTCCTCACCGGTCGGAGTTCCGCACCCTGCCGGCCACCATCAACTACTCGGACCGGCTGTACGCCCTGACCGCCGCCGACCGGCTCGCGCACTGGAACCCATGCGTGCGCCCGCTCCCGGGGGCCATCTCCGTCGGCTGACGCCAAGGGGTCAGGGTGTCCTCAAACGGCCGGGCCCGCCCAGCACCCGGTTGACGGTCGGCTGCTGGGCGAGCCACGTTCGGGGTTCCTGGCGCAAAGCGACGGCATTCCCGTCAGCGAGACCTCGCTTGTCCCTTGTCCCTTGTCCCTTGTCCCTTGTCCACGCGGTACGCGGAGGGGTCCATGCTGTCTGCGTGCGGCATGGACTGGTGGTATGACCCGACTTTTCCGATCTGGATTTTCGTGGTGTCCGTCGCCACTAGAGTGGGCCATGCCATCCCCACCCGCGGTCTCCCCTGGGCGTCCCGGGTTCTTCCGGCCTCCCCCGACAGTGACGTTGCAACGGAGCGATGACAGAGCCTGTTCATGGACCAGACGGGCCAAAGACGTCGACGCCGTTCGGCGTCGAGCGCCATCCTGCCCGGGTTGTCGCGTTCAGCGACGGCGTCATCGCCATCGCCATCACGCTGCTCGTCCTGGAGATCCGCCCGCCCCACGACACGAGCCACCTGCTGCACGGACTCGCCGCACTCTGGCCGTCCTACCTGGCCTACGTCGTCACCTTCATGCTGATCGGGCAGGTGTGGGCCAACCACCACATCATGTTCGACCACATCCGCACCGCCGACCGGGTGGTGCTGTTCCTCAACACCGTGCTGCTGATGGCCATCGCGTTTCTGCCGTTCGTCACCTCCGTACTGGCCGCGGCGTTCCGCGACGGACAGGGGCAACGCACCGCCGTCGTCCTCGAGGGCACCGCTTTCTGGTTCATGGACCTTCTGTTCAACATCATCTGGTGGTACGCACGCCGTGATCGTCGGCTGCTCACCAACACCATCGACCAGACCGGCGTCGCAGCCATCAGCCGCCGCTTCAGGCTCGCCCTCATCTGGCTCGCCACCGGAACCCTGCTCGGTCTCCTGCTTCCCCCTCTCGGCGTTGCCGTGATCGCCGCCTTCATCCCGTACTACTGGCTTCCCATCGCGGGCGAGATCGCCAAGGTGCAGCGTCGACGCGGCCGCCGGCACCGAACGTGACAGCCGAAGCTCGTCCACGGGCTGGCCAACCGCTTCTGCGGCCGGATCGTGGACCCGGCTGGTCGGCATCGCCCGGATCGAGTCGCGTGCCGGCGGCCACCAGAGAGTCCTGGGTGCCGAGGAAACCGGCGCGATCGTCGACTGGTCAGCCCCCGCGACATCGCGTCGGCAAGGTCAGTAACCCCTCCATGGCGTGCCCCTGTTGCCGTCATGCGGGCGGGGCTGCCCGGGGGGCCTTGGGGGTGACGGAGAAGCTGATCGGCGTGCCCAAGGCGACAGTGTGCGGCCCCTCGGACGGCTCCCTCGCCCGACTCCTGTGCGGGTGCACAGCCCAGACATCGATCGGCGCCGGCGGACAGCCCCACGGCCGTGTGCACGTGGGGCAAGTTGTCCGAGGCTGGGGGCACCGGCCGCTGGGTGGCCGGTGCCCCACCGGTGTGTCATCGGAACCCGCGCGACCGGCCGGTTGGCGGGTCAGCGTGTCACGGGCTGCGTGTCCGCAGTTCAGCGCCCCCCTTCGGCGACGGTCTTCTCCGCGTAGGGCCTGAGGACGACGGGGCCGACGAGGCCGTAGGGCTGCTTGGCGTCGTACGCGGCATTGCCGAGCAGGGTTGCCACGTGCACCTCGACGACGTTGCGGCCGGGCTTGAGGTAGCCGGAGACATCGATGGTGGAGGCGTCGACGAGGTTGGGCTTGGGCAGCTCGTGGCCGTTGATCTCGGCGGTGTAGGTGCCGTCGACCTGGCCCAGGTCGAGGTGGGCCCCGCCATTCCTGATCACGGAAGAGTCGAGGTCGACGGTGGACCGGTACGTCGACCTGCCGGAGCGGTTCTCCAGGCCGGAGATGTGCTGCCAGGCGGGGAGGCTGCCGTCGTCCCCGGCGTTCACGGTGAAGGGACCGAGTGGTTCCTTGCGGGTCTCCTCGACGGTGTCGCCCTTCACGTATGCCTGTACGTCCAGACTCCAGCTGGTGAGCGTCTGGATGGCGGCGACCGACGGGACGCGGGAGGTGACGGTGCTGCCGTCGCTCAGCCGGGTGGTGTAGGTGCCGGCGGAGCCGGCACGTACGCGAAGGTCGCCGTTGTCTGCGACCACGGCCTCGTCGGCGGTCGTGGACACCACCGACGCGCGGGCCTGCGGCAACGTACGGGTGTCGTCGTTGCCGGGGGTGAGGGCGAGGAGCACGCCGTCCCCGCTCGCGGCGGAGATCTCGACGCGGACTCCGTTGGCCCTGCGGGTGTACTCGGGGATCGGGGTGACCTTCCCGGTCCACGGGTCGTAGCGGTACGGCCGGCCCGAACCGGTCAGGGTGACCGTGGTGGTCTCCCGGTTCTTGCCGGAGTTCCAGAAGTAGTAGTAGTTGGTGTCCCCGGTCGTGCGGCGGATGTTCAGGAAGGAGGAGGACCCGGAGTAGGACGCGGCGGGTGTGACCTTCGCCGACCGCAGGGCGGACAGCACCTCGGACTCCTTGCCGACCTGTGTGACGGAGGGCTGCCTGCGGAGTTCGGCCAGCACCTTGCGCAGTTCGGCATCGGAGCCCTGATGCAGTCCACGGGTGCGCTCGACCGGGTCGCCCACGATCACGATGGGCAGCCTGGCCTTGGCCCACGACAGGATCCGCGTGGCGGTGTCGAGGTCGAGTGGCGTCTCGTAGTTCACGTCGGGGGTGTTGTTCAGGACGAACGCCTTGTAGGACAGACTGCCCGACAGCAACTGCCCGTGGCTGACCTCGGCGTCCTTGTCGGTGACGAGGTCCTGGTTCATGAAGCCGTAGGTGTAGCCGGCTTGGGACAGGCTCCGGTCGGTGAAGTAGGCGTCGCCGGTGGCTCCGTCCTTGCTGTGGCCGCCGCCCTGCCGGTAGATGGCCACGTCGTCGCGGAGTTCACCGCGCCGCATGACCGTCTGCATACGGGCTGTGTAGTCGTTGATGGTGGCATCGTCCGACCAGGTCGGGCTCTGCGGCCCGTAGGCGTCGCCGACACCGCCGCCGAACAGCGAGAAGCCGGGCCAGGAGGTGGCCGCGCCTTCGGTGCTGTCACCCCAGCCGTGCCAGACGAACATGTTGACCCCGTTGACCAACTGCTGATTGACGCGGGCCAGCAGAGTCGACCGGGGCACCCGGTGCGCCGACCCCTCCGCGCAACACTCGCTGGAGACGAGGTTCTTGCCCGACTGGGCTACGGAACTGGCCAGCGATCGCCAGGCGTCGGCGCTGCGGTTCATCAGCGGGTCGAGGTCGCTGCCGGCGTTGAAGGAGCGGTCCTCGCCCTCGGTGACGTCGAGCAGAGCCGCCATCTCCTGGGTGTCGACAGGCGTGGGCCCCCACGAACTGTAGGGCTGGCCGCGCACCGTCAGGTGGCGCTGGTGTGCCCACTTGATCAGCGGCTTGAGGTGGTAGTCGCGGAACAGGTCGCTCAGGGTGGTCCGGTAATCCTCCCGCACCCGCTCTCCGATGCCGCCGGTGAAGTCGTAGGCGGGGTCGGTGACGCCGATCGCGGCGATGTAGGGGATGAGGGAGTAGCCCCGGCGCTTGTGGAACTCCTTCAGGAAGTCGGCGGTCCAGTGGCGGACCTGGTTGCCGTTGCTGTTCAGTTCGAGGGAGTCGAAGAACACCGAGCCGCCGGACTTCTCGATGGATTTCTCCAGCTCGGGGGTGAGGACGTGGTTCTCCCAGTAGTCCTTGATCGCTTCGAACCCCGTGCTGCTGAAGTGGTCCACGAGGTACGTCGTCTGCTTGGTCCCTGCGAGGCCGACGGTGGCCCACGACCAGTACGACGACGGGACTGTGCCGTTCATCGTGCCCGCCATCCCCGTAGCCGAGTGGACACCGGCCTGGGCGGCCGCGGTGTGGGGCGATGCCGCCGTGCTGGTGCCGTGGACGCTGTTCCAGCGCTTCGGGGACCGCGGTGTACTGCGTGCCCAGTACGACAGCGCCCGTGCCTGGGTCGACCTGGCGGCATCCCAGCGCGAGGACGACGGGATCTGGCGGCACGGCAAGCAGCTGGGCGACTGGCTCGATCCGGCCGCACCTGCGGAAGACCCCTGGCAGGCACGCACCGACCCCCACCTGGTGGCCCAGGCCTACCTCGCTCGTTCCGCGCGGGTGCTCGCACTGATCGCCGGGGAGTTGGGCGAAGACGCCGACGCGGAGGAATACGGCCGACTCGCCGGGGACGCCCGCGAGGCGTTCGTGCGTGTCTTCGTCGCGCCCGGCGGCCGCCTGACCTCCGACACCCAGACCGCTTATGCCCTGGCGCTGCGCTTCGGCCTGCTGCCCGACGCCGAAACGGCCGCGACGGCCGGCGAGCGCCTGGCGGAACTGGTCGGCAAGGACGGACACCGCATCGCCACCGGATTCGCGGGGACACCGGAGGTCTGCGACGCGCTTGCCGACGCAGGCCGGATCGACACCGCCTACCGGCTGCTGCTGCAGCGGGCCTGCCCCTCATGGCTCTACCCGGTCACCCAGGGCGCCACGACCGTGTGGGAACGCTGGGACAGCATGCTGCCCGACGGCACCGTCAACCCCGGTGAGATGACCTCGTTCAACCACTACGCCCTCGGCGCCGTGGCCGACTTCCTGCACCGCGCGGTCGCGGGACTGGCCCCCGCCGCACCCGGTTACCGGCGCCTGCGGATCGCCCCGCGTCCCGGCGGCGGTCTCACGCACGCCGCCGCCCGGCACCTCACACCCTACGGACCGGCAGAGGTCCGCTGGTCCCTCTCCGCAGGGACACTCACCGTCGACGCCACCGTGCCGCCGAACACCACGGCCGACGTCGACCTGCCCGGGCTGACGACCCGCGTCGGAAGCGGCACTCACCGTTTCGAGCGACCTTGGTCCGGGCAGCCCGGAGGGCAGGCTTCGGCCAGTACCATGGCTGTCCAGAATTGAAGCGTTACAATCGCCCGGTCGAGGGCGGCACCCTGAAGGACGCACGGAGATGAACACCATCGGCATCAAGGACGTCGCGCTGCGCGCCGGAGTCTCCGTCGCCACCGTCTCCAACGTGCTCAACCGGCCCGAGAAGGTCGCGCCAGCCACCCGAGAACGCGTCGAGGACGCCATCGGCATCCTCGGCTACGTCCCCAACATGGCCGCCAGACAGCTGACCGGCAACCGCGGCAACGTCATCGGACTGGTCCTCTTCGACGTACGCAACCCTTTCCTCACCGACGTCGCCCGCGGGGCCGAGGACGTCCTGCACATCGCCGGACAGACCGTTGTCCTGTGCAACACCGACGTCCTGCCCGACAAGGAGGAGCGCTACCTCAGACAACTGGCCCAGCAGAACGCCAACGGGGCCCTGATCACGCCCGCCGACCTCAGCCGTGAGTGGCTGGAAGGGCTGCGCGCCCGGGGGCTGCGCGTCGTCCTGCTGGACAACGCCGAGACATACCCCGATGTCTGCTCCGTCGCCGTCGACGACGTGGCCGGCGCGGACGCCGCCGTCACACACCTTCTGGCACGGGGGCATCAGCGCCTCGCCTTCGTCACGGGCCCGATGACCATGCGGCAGTCCCAGGACCGGCTCGCGGGCAGCCGCCAGGCCCTCGAGCGCGCCGGCCGTCCCGCCGACGCCCTCCAGGTCGTCGAAACCTCGGCGTTCACCGTGGACCAGGGCCGACGCGCTGGTGAGCAACTGTTGACCGTGAGTGAGCGTGTCACGGCGGCGTTCTGCGCCAACGACCTGCTCGCCCTGGGCATGATGCAAACGGCGTTCCGGGCGAAGCTGCGGGTGCCCGACGACCTCGCCATCGTCGGGTACGACGACATCCACTCGGCCGCGACGGCCGGCGTGCCCCTCACCTCCGTCCACGTCGGCGGGTACGACCTCGGCAGGGCGGCCGCCGAACTGCTCCTGGACGAGGACCGCCCTGGTCACACTCATCGCCGCCTGGTCTTCCCACCCCGACTCATCGAACGGAACTCCTCCTGATTCCAGTTCCCTTGAGGACTGCCCGAACCGCAGACACGGCGCGCGTGACCTGACGCGAAGGTCCGCGGTTGGTCTGGCGTGGTTCGTCGTGCTTGGCGTGGTTCGTCGTGCACCGAAGATCCCACCATCGTGTGACGGAGGCCCCGCGGATCTTCCGGCGGCGTCGGCCAAGAGGACGGCCGGCGGGCGGGCAGGGTGGCTGTAGGGCACGAAGTCGCCCGTCCCTCCTGTTGCCCTCCCAGTCGTAGCGCCACCGCCACTGGTGTGGGCGACGTGCGCCCAGTACACGTCCATCTCGCCGCACGTAACGGCGACCCGATCCCGATCGGCTCGGGATGGGCTGGCAGGGGCTCGTCGGCACGTGCTGAGGCCCCCGCACCGTCGAGTGCAGGGGCCCCTTCGCGGTTCCCGGCCCGGGTCACCAGTCCAGCGATCGCCCGGCGAGACGACCGTCATGGGACGAGGCAGTGGGGTGCGGTCGGCCCGACCGCATCACAGCACGCCCGTCCAAGCGGTCTAGCGGCGGTTGAAGTGGTGGTCGTGGTGCCGGTACCAGCCGTGGTGCCAGCCGTGGTGCCGGCCGCGGTCGTGATCCCAGCGGTCACGGTCGTGGTCGTGGTGCCAGCCGCGGTCCCGGTCGCCGAAACGGTCGTGGCGCCCGTCGTGGTCGTGGTCGCTCCTGATGCCCTGCGAGTGGTAGCTCTGCGGGTAACTCCTCCCGTTGTCGCGGTCATGGCCGGCTCCGGCGGCGAGGGCCGGAACGGCGGCCCCGCCGACGAGGACGCCCGACGCCACACAGGTGGCGATCAGTCGGGCTGTCGTGCGAGCAACAGACATGAAGCTTTTCCTCTCACGTT
Organism: Streptomyces sp. NPDC006393; assembly: GCF_040628575.1. Lineage (NCBI taxonomy): Bacteria > Bacillati > Actinomycetota > Actinomycetes > Kitasatosporales > Streptomycetaceae > Streptomyces > Streptomyces sp. NPDC006393. The sequence continues at coordinate 80,200 of NZ_JBEXZD010000005.1, read as the reverse complement.
CGCGCACGCCCATCCCGCTCAGGGCCCGGCGTGCGATCCCAATTCCCGGCTCAATGCCGAGACCCGACACTGTGGCCCTCCTCACCGACGCCACCTCGGCCAAAGAATCCACGTGACAAAACCCGGATATATCCGTAACTCTCCCTTGTAAGGGACATCAATACGGAGGAGGGAAGCGGGCCACGGTCCGACCCCGCGGCACACCACACCCGTGATCAGCGCAAAAGCGACTGACGGCTCGTGACTCCTTGACGGTCCCCCCGCTCCCGCCTCACACGTACGGCCCAAGGACTTCAGTAACGATGAGCCAGACTCCGTTCAGGTGGCGTGTTCGCCACGGACGACGGTGCGGTGTGCCGGCACCACGACATTGCGGAGCCGCGAGCATTGTTGTCGGACTTCGACCTGGTGGAGGAGCGCAGGATCGAGGTCGCCACGATGAATGGCCACCTGTCGCAGGCCGTGCAGCTGTTGGCCCGCAAGCGGTAGCGGTCACAGCCACTCGAGCCACTCGTTGATGGCCGCGATCAGCACCGTGGCCTCGTAGCGGACGGAGAGCTTGCTCAAAGATGCGGTGTCACGTTCCCTCGCCCTGCCGGCGGCGGAACAGCCCGTACACGCTCACCCACGGCCCGTACCGTTCCGGCAGGTCCCGCCACGTATCTCTGTCCGAGTGCGGAACCGTATGCCGTGATCAGCTGATGCTTGGCGTGAACCGGCGGCCGAACGGGCGTAATGCCCGTCGCCGGCAGCGATTCCAGCCGTGTCCACTGAGCGCCTGTCAGGTCTCCCCGAGCCGCCACGAGTGACCATCGCACGCTCTTGATCCGAGATGCGCCTCGCACGGCTCAGAGACGGCCCGGCAGAGGGCTCGCTCAGCCGCGCGATACAGGCTCGATCTTGATGGGAGCCGCGGATTCGAGGTCGATGGTGTCGCCTTCTTCCTCTGCGTGAGGATCGTGAGGATGATCGACCGGCAACACGATCAACATGGTGTGGGGCCTCGGAAGCCATCCGACGTCTGCGGATGGGTCGAAGCGACCGATGTCGATGATCCGCACGAGGGTCTCGGGGATGCCCACCAGGCAGGAGTCGCCGACCTCCAGCTGTCCTGGATGCGGGTCCACCTGAAAGAGCCCGCCCCACTCACCGTCAGGCGTAGCGCGCGGAATCGCCCTGTGGCCGTTCCACCGGATCTCAGAGTCCGGATCAATCTGTGCCCACGGCCACTCGACCGAGATTTCGAACGGGGTCACATGGGCGACTCGTGCACGCGCTGACGGGCAGCTGACCAGCAAGACGTCGCCAACCTTGAACTGCTGTTCGCCGATGCTCTCGCCCATGGTGTGCTCCTCGCCTCCCCGTGACGGCGGCACGATACCGCGCGGTCGGCGCAGCGACTTTGGCCGGGAGCTGCTTCGAGGGCGTTCGAAGTACCCACGGCTGACCGCCTGGCCGGCACAAGCAGGGCGCTTGCTGACAACCGCGCCGGGGGTCGGATTTCCGAGACTGGTCGGGGCTCGGATTTCCGAGAGCGTCGACACCGCTCCCGCGTAACCGCTCCGCGTTCCGCGGTGTGGTGGGCGAGCGCTCCATCGGCGTCGGTCTGCAAGGGAGCGCCCCTCGATCGTGTGCAACTGGCGCTGGTAGTCGCCCCGGGGCCTTTCGGTCCCGCCCGCGGCCCCGAGAATCCGGGGCGGTGCCCGTGCGGAGGAATCGACGCCCCTTGATGCCGAGGGTTGAGCTACTTCGTCGCCTCGCCACCGCCTGCGTGGTGGCGTTGGCACCACCCCTGGGTCCGGTCCCTGGCACCCGTGCGTCCGCTTCCCGGGTGCGGGCAGACTGGGGTCTCTGCGGCCCGGACGGCTGGATCAACAGCCTCCACGAGGAGACAGGGACAGGAGCACCATGACCACCAGTGCGCGCATCGGCGAGGTCGCGCGGGATCGCTGGCTCCCCTGGATCGCGGAGCGGGTCCGCGCGGCGGCGCGCTGCGCTTCCGTCTGCCTGCTCGCGGCGCCCACGCTGGCGGCCGGCCTGTTGGCCGTGCTCGGCCTCGCCTTGGCCCGTTCCGGGGTTTCGGACAGCGCCGTCGACGCCGTCATCCTGCCCGCCCGCGCCACGGCCCGGATGAGGCGAGGTCTCGTCAAGGAGTGGACGGGCGAGGAGGTCGACAGCCCGTACGATCCGCAGCGGCGCCCCGCCGAGGACCCGGCGACCCGCCGCGACGCGGTGTGGCTGCTGCTGGAGCCGGCCGTCGGGCCAGTGCTCGCGCTCTCCTCGCTCGTCCCGGTCGGTGAGGGCCTGTACGGTCTCTACCTGGCGATCACCAACGGGACGATGTTCCGGAACGGATACATCGACTGGTACCCGTTCGTCACCGTCCACAAAGGCCACACGGGCCCCCTGACCCTCATGGCGCTCGCCGCGGCCGCGCTCGTCCTGTTCGGCCTGTGGTGCGCGCTCAAGGTCATCACCTGGCACGGCCGTTGGACGGCGATGCTGCTCGCGCCGACCGAGGCGGCGCGGCTGGCGCTGCTGACCGGCCGGGTGCGGCACCTGACGGAGTCCCGAGCCGACGCGATCGACGCGCAGGCCGCCGAGCTGAGCCGCATCGAACGCGACCTGCACGACGGGGCGCAGGCCCGTCTCGCCGCGATGGGCATGACCCTCGGCGCGGCCGCCCAGCTCCTGGACAAGCACCCGGAGGAAGCGCGGGCGATGCTGCTGGAGGCGCGGGACGCCTCCGCGCGCGCCCTCGCCGAGCTACGCGGCCTGGTACGCGGCATACGGCCGCCGGTACTCGCCGATCGCGGCCTGGCCGACGCGGTGCGTGCCCTCGCCCTGGACTGCGCGCTGCCCGTCGAGGTCAACGCCGCCCTGCCGGGGCGGCTGGACGCTCCGGTCGAGTCGGCCGCGTACTTCGCCGCGGCCGAGGCCCTCGCGAACGCCGCGAAACACTCGGGTGCCTCGCGGGTATGGGTGGAGATGCGGCATGAGAACGGGCGGCTGTGCATGAGCGTTCAGGACGACGGCTCAGGTGGCGCCGACCCGGCCAAGGGCGGCGGCCTGCGCGGCATCGAGAGACGGCTGGCCGCGTTCGACGGTGTCCTCGCGGTGAGCAGCCCGCCGGGCGGGCCGACGCTGCTCGGCATGGAGATCCCGTGCGGGTAGTACTGGGCGAGGACCTGTTCCTGCTGCGCGACGGGCTGACGCGGTTGCTCCGGGCATACGGCTTCGAGATCGTCGCATCGGTCGACAACGGCCCCGATCTGGTCGCCGCGCTGCTCGAACACCGGCCGGACGTTGCGGTGGTCGACGTGCGGATGCCGCCGACGTTCACCGACGAGGGACTGCAGGCCGCGCTGCGGGCCCGGCGGGAGGCACCGGGGCTTCCGGTGCTCGTCCTCTCCCAGTACGTCGAGCAACTGTATGCGCGCGAGCTGCTGGCGGACGGGACGGGCGCGGTCGGATATCTGCTGAAGGACAAGGTGTTCGACTCCGATCAGTTCGTGGACGCGCTGTGTCGGGTGGCCGGGGGCGGGACCGTCATGGACCCGGAGGTGATCGCCAAACTGCTGGCGGGCACGGCGCAGGCGGGGCCGCTCGCGGGGCTGACGCCGCGGGAGCGGGAGGTGCTGGCGCTGATGGCGGAGGGACGGTCGAACCAGGCGATCGCACAGCGGCTGGTGGTGACGGAGCGGGCCGTCAACAAGCACGTGTCGAATATCTTCGTGAAGCTCGATCTGCCGGTCTCGGACAGCGACAACCGGCGAGTGCTGGCGGTTTTGGCGTATCTGAACGGTTGACGGGTGCGGGTCTTCGCGGTGCCGGGGTCGGCTCCGGCCCCGCTCCCTTCTCTTCCCTTCCCTTCCCTTCTCTTCCCTCGGCGGCGTAGCCGCTGACCGATCGCAGCTTCGGGGAACGCTCCGGGAGCCCTTGGAGAGGCGGTCATTCACCGCGGGGCACGCGGTTGTTGCCGGGTGCCCGGTTCGCTGTTCCCACTCGCGCCCGCGCGGTGATGAAGCGCATCGGATGCAGCACTGTTCCGCTGGCCACAAGCCGAATCCGACCGCCGGGGGTGGTGCTGCCACCACCCGTGAATCGGGGCCCTGTCCCTCCTGCCCCCACCGAGCGGGTCCGGAAGGCTTGGCGGTGAAGGCGCGGCGCTGATCCGGGCGTCGCAACGAACCCCCGGGGGAAAGCATGCGCGCAGCCGTTCGGCTGGAAGGACTGACCAAGAGTCATGGAGTCGGCGACGGCGCGGTGACCGCGTTGCGCGGCGTGCACGCCGTGTTCCCGGAAGGCAGTTTCACCGCGATCATGGGGCCGTCCGGCTCCGGCAAGTCGACGCTGTTGCACTGCGCGGCCGGTCTCGACCGTGCCGGCTCCGGCAGGGTCGTCATCGACGGTGTCGACATCTCCGGTCTCGACGAGACCCGACTGACCGAGATGCGACGCAAGTCGACCGGTTTTGTCTTCCAGTCCTTCAATCTGCTGCCATCGCTGACCGCGGAGCAGAATGTCGCGCTGCCGCTGCGGCTGGCCGGGCAGCATCCGGACCGCGCTGCGGTGCGCGCCGCCCTGGCCCGGGTCGGCCTCGTCGACAAAGCCGGCACCCGGCCCGGTCGGCTGTCCGGCGGTCAGCAGCAACGCGTGGCCATCGCCCGCGCTCTGGTGACCCGGCCCGCGGTGCTGTTCGCCGACGAGCCCACCGGCGCGCTCGACCTGGCCACCGGTCGGGAGCTGCTGAGCACGCTGCGCCGTCTGTGCGATGCCCCCGTCGACGACGAGCATCCCGAGCCGCCCGGTACCACCACCATCATCATGGTCACCCACGACCCGAACGTGGCCGCCTACGCCGACCGTGTGCTCTTCCTCGCCGACGGCCTGCTGGTGGGCGAGCTGCCCCGGCCGACCGCCGACGCGGTCGCCGCGCGCGTGACCGACCTGACCGCGGTGGCGGATCGGACGGGGACGGGAGCGGCCAGGTGATCTGCATCGCCGCTCAGACGCTCCGCGGCCGCTGGGTGTCATTCCTCGGCAGCCTGGTCGCCCTGGTCCTCGGCGTGGCCCAGCTGGCCGCGCTCGGTGTGCTGCTGATCGCAGCGCTCGATCCGCCGCAGCGGCCCGCTCAGCGGTTCGCGTACGCCCCTGCCGTCGTCGTCCCCCAGGACCCCGGCTGGAACCCCTCCCACCACGACCTGGGCACCCGCTCCCCCGCCGAGGCCGCGGGTCTCCAACCGGCGCTGCTGGCCAAGCTCCGCGACACCGGCCCCGTGGTCGTCGACCGGTCCTTCTACGCCCAGACCACGGATGGCCCGAGCGACGGCCTCGGCCACCCGTGGTCCGTCGCCCGGCTCGGCGGCTATCGCCTGACGCACGGTCATGCCCCGGAATCCGCAGGGCAGATCGCCGTCCCCGAGGGCACCGCACGACTCGGCCGGGCCGTCACCGTCCACACCGTCGCGGGGCCCGCCCGCTACACCGTCACCGGCCTGGTCACGGACGTCCCCTACGAGCATGCCGTCTTCTTCACCGACGCCGAGGCCGCTCGGCTGTGTCCCCGGATCAACGCGGCCGCGGTGCTCGGTCCGGTGGACCGAGCGCGTCACGCCGTCTCCGGCGCTCGCGCGGCCGTCCTCACCGGGGCCGACCGGCACAATGCGGACCCGAGCCGGGACCGCGAGCAGCGCGCCCTGGACGACACCGTCACCCTCGTGCCGGTCATGGCCGCGGTCGCCGGCATCACCGCGGTCTTCGTGGTGGCCTCGACGTTCGCGTTCGCCGTCGTGCAGCGCCGCCGCGAGTTGTCGCTGCTGCGCGCCGTCGGCGCCACACCGCGACAGGTGCGGCGCATGGTGCGCGGCGAGGCCCTGCTCGTCGGCGTCACCGGCGGGGCCTTCGGCACGGTCCTCGGCATGGTCTGCGCACAGGCCGTCACCGCCCTCCTCATCTTCCTGGGGGTGACGCCGAGTTGGTTCCACGTCGGGTTCTCCCCGCACTGGACGGTGCTTGCGCCGCTGGTCGGGGCGTTCCTGACCGGGGTGACCGTCTCGGTGAGCGGGTCCGCGGTCGCAGCACGCCGCGCCGGTGACATCCGGCCCATCGACGCGCTGCGCGAGGCCGCCGCCGACGACACCGGCCGGGGCTCCGGGCGGCGGCTGTCCGGCCTGACCGGGCTGGTCGCCGGCACCGGGTGGGCGGTGTGGATCGCCGCGGTCGATCCGGCCACCGTCCTCTCCCCCACCACCTACGTGATCTCACTGACCATCCCGGTGGTGGCCGCCGCCGTACTCGCCCCGTTCGCCGTCGGCCCCCTCACCCGGGCGCTGATGCGGCCGTGGCGCAACTCGTCCGGGCCGACCGCGATGCTGGTGCGTGAGGGTGCGGTCACCGCACTGCGCCGCACCGCCGCCACAGCAGCGCCGATCGCCCTCACCGTCGGCCTCGCCTTCTCCCTGCCGGCCGCCACCGACTCCATCGGCGCGGCCCGGGGTGGGCTCGCTCAGAACCAGGTGGCCGCGCCGTACGCGCTCACCGGCGACGGCACGCCCGGCGTCAGTCCCGCCGTCGCGGAGAAGGTGGCGCGCATCCCCGGCGTGCGCGTGGCCACGCCGCTGCGCACGACCTTCTTCACCAAGAACGACTGCGGGTCGTACTGCGGAGGCGGTATGGACGTCAACGACGCGGTCGTCCTCCAGCCGTCCGCGCTGCGCGACGTGTTCAGCCTCCGGATCACGGCCGGCTCCTTGGCCCGCCTGGACGACTCGGCCATGGTCGTAGCCGACTCCTGGCACTGGGACGTCGGCTCCCGCGTCACCGTCCATCTGCCGGACGGCACCAGGGCCGCGCTGCGCGTAGCCGCCACGTACCACGCGGTGCGCGGCGGCGACGTCGCCTACCTGCCCGAGCTGTTCGCTGCCGGCGCCGCCTACGCCCGCGACGGGCTCCTCGACGCCGCCTACGTCTCCTTCGCCGCGGGCACCGACCGGGAGCAGGCGGTCGCGGCGATCGGCGAGGCCCTGCGCGGAAGCGGTACGAAACTGGTGACACGACACCAACTGATGTCGTCCGAGAGCACCTACTCACTCCGTCTGATCAAGGTGCGACAGCAGTCCACCGCCGTCATCATCCTGCTGTTCTGCTTCGTCGCCGTTCTCAACACCCTGCTGATGGCCACCGCCGACCGGCGCCGCGACGTCGCCGCGCTGCGCACCGCGGGGGCGACGCCCCGGCAGGTGCTGCGCTACTTCGTCGCCGACGCGTTGCTCGCAGTCGCCCTCGGTCTGGTGCTGGCGCTCGCTGCGACGGCGGTGAACCTCGGCGCCCTGTGGGTGGCGCTGCTGCGCGTGTTCGGCGTCGGGCCGATGCGCGCCCCGCTCGGTGTCGTCGCCGCCATCGCCGCGATCGCCGGACTGCTCGCCCTGATCGGTACCGTGCTGCCGGTCCGCGCCGCGCTGCGGGCGCGCACCCTGCACCTCGTCACGGCCCGCGAATAGCCGCGGTCGCGCTGCGTCCACCCGCGCCGGCGTGCGGTGCAGGGAGCGGTACGGGCCTCGTGCAGCCGCCCAGTCCGGTAGGCGGGCCTGGGCGGCAGCGGGCCTGACGGTGCCGGACCGGGACCGCGGTGCGGCTGCGGGTCGGGCACGCCTCTGGCGGTGACCGAGACCGGCCTGGCCCTCCTGCGGGATGCGCGGCGGCGCGCGGAGCTTTTGCCGGCCGCTGGACCGGATCCCCGAGGCCTCACACCCTATCGGGGGTGGTGAGGGGTCATCCCGGATGCTCTGCTGTTCCACCGGTGCGGCCGTGAGGGCGGCGAGGGAGCGACGCTGCGGGCGCCTTCGCCGATGCTCGTGCCGAAGCGAGGGCCAGGCAGAGCAGGGCGAGCCAGCGTGTGCCGCGCACCCTTGCCCGCGGGTGTCTCCCCGTTGCCGGCACGGTACCTCGTCGGCGCGCCCTCCTCACCGCACTGCTACTCCGGGACGGGGGCCGGGGCCCGCCTGAGCGCCGCCTGGTACTCCGTGTCGAAGATGGCCACGAACTCCCGTTCGCGAGCGGTCTGGGCCTCCACCAGCCAGCCCTGCCTCATGCGGGCCCAGACACGGACGTTCGACTCGACCCGGAAGGTGTTGGCCGCGATCCGGGGCAGCGAACCCCACGGGATCGCGCCGGTGTCCGCACCCAGCCACATGTAGTGCAGGACCATCCGGGTATAGGTGTGCTTCTGCCACTCCTCGCCCGTCAGTTCCCCCTTCTCCCCCCACGCGTCCCGGTAAATGGGGTTGTCAAGGGCCATGAGCAGCAGGTCCTTCTGGAAGCCGCGCACGGTCTGCCACTGCTCGACGCGGGCCTGGCGCGACTGGATGACCAGGGACACGGCGACGCCCGCCACCGCGAGAGCGGAGAGGATGGCCGCCACCGCGGCATAGGTCTGCCCTATGTCACTGAGGTCGTTCCAGTCTCCTCCCATCGGCGGTGCCAACCGCTGCAGGAGGTAGGGCGACAGGGCCACGACCGCGAGCACCGACACGGACGCGACCAGCAGCACCACGGGAGTCCGGGCGAAGAACCGCCTGAGTTTCCACCGCTTCAACGCTCCACATTCCGTCAGATTCTCGCTGGACAACCGGACTTGCCATGTAATCAACCACGTCGGACTTTGGGTAGAGCGCACGGTTCCGTGTCGCGGCCGGGGCGCGCAACTGGCGCGCTGCGCCTCCCGTGCCGTCCGGGGAGCCGCGCCTGTCCGGGTGTTGCGACGTTGATCAGAACCCAAGGGGGTGCCGGCGGGGCGCCGCTGCGGCTGTGGCCGTGCGGTCAGAAGCTGCCACGGAGCCGTTGATCTCTCTCGCATACAAGGCGCGGCATCCGATGGGGCGTTACGGCGTGTCCGGACACCCTGTGCAGCCTGCGCACAGCGCGGTGGCGAACGTCTCCGGGAGGTCTTGGGCGCACTGGCCCCGGGCGGCGGGTCGCGGGGGTTGAATGGCAATCATGATGCGTAGAAGCACGTCATCCCCCGCCGTCGCCGTCGCCGTTGTCGTCGCTTGTGTGTTCGCCGTTCTCACGTCGTGTTCCTCGGGTTCTTCGGACGGGTCCCCTGCCGAGGGCCGGCCCAGCAGGTCCGGATCCAGGCCGGTGTCCGATCCCACGGGGACGACCACGCCGTCGCCCTCGCCGACCGGGCCTTGTGCTGACGGGACGTGCGAGATCAAGGTCGCCGTGGGCGACGTCGTGACGGTTCCGGAGACGTACGGCCTGGGGCCGATCAAGGTGACGGCGATCGCCGGCGGAAAGGTGGACATGACCGCCCGGCTGACAGGGTCGGGTTACAGCATTTCGGGCTGTTCCGGTGGCGGCGGCGTGTCGTCGGAGGGCGAAGGCGGGGTCGGGTTCAGCTGCGGCGAAGGGCCCGCTGCGACCATCAACGACGCCATGAGCCTGAAGGTCGTCGACATCCTGCATGCGGCCGCCGTCCTCCGCATCGAACCCGCCGGGTGACGTACGGCCCGGCGCTTCGGAAGGGGCCGCTCACGGGCATTGCCTGTCGGCAAGAGCCTGGGGAGAGCTCGTCGGCTACGCCAGGATGGTGCATCACCGAGCAGGCCGCCATGCGCGACGTCACCGCCGCCGCCCACCCCGAACGCACCGCCCAGCGGCCAGGCAGCCCGCCTTGTTCAGCCCTGGAGGGTGGCGAGCCAGTCGGTCAGCAGGCGGTTGACCTCGTCGGGGCGCTCCTGCTGGATCCAGTGGCCGCAGCAGTCCAGGAGGTGGGAGGCCGACAGGCCGGGGAGGGTGGCGGGGAAGGCGTCGATGGCGTCGGACATCCAGGTGGTGGAGGCATCCAGGGCGCCGCCGATGAACAGGGAGGGCTGCTTGATCGGGGCTCCGCGGTGCGGGGCGAGGTCTTCCCAGTCCCGGTCCATGTTGCGGTAGCGGTTGAGTGCGCCGGTGATCCCTGTGCGCTCGAACTCTCCGGCGTAGACGTCGAGGTCGTCCTCGGTCAGCCAGGCCGGGAGGACCCCCGTGGGGAAGCGGTCGCGCAGCCGGCCGCCGCGGGCAACGAAGTGCGGGTCGGGCTCGCACCGGGCAGGCATGGTGTCGGCGGACAGGGCCGCGTAGAAGCCCGCGAGCCAGCCCCGGACGTCGGGCTCGATCTCCGCCTCGGCACGGCCGGGCTCCTGGAAGTAGGAGACGTAGAACTCCTGCTCGGGGCCGCCGATCCGGCCGAAGATGTCGGTGGGGCGGGGGCCGCCGGGCGGCGCGTAGGGGACGCTCAGCAGGCCGACGGCGCGGAAGACCTCGGGGTGGAGCAGGGCGGAGGCGGCGACGATGTTGGAGCCCCAGTCGTGGCCGACGACCACCGCGTTCTCCTCGCCGAGGGCGCGCACGACGGCGACGTTGTCCTCCACCAGGTGAAGCATCCGGTAGGCGTCGGTCGCCTCCGGCTTGGAGGAGCGGCCGTAACCGCGTACGTCGATCGCCACCGCCCGGTGGCCGGCCGCGGCGAGGGCCGGGAGCTGGCGGCGCCAGGAGTACCAGGACTCGGGGAAGCCGTGCACGAGCAGGACCAGTGGGCCGGTGCCCTGTTCGACCAGGTGCAGGCGCCCGGCCGGGGCCTCGACGGTACGGTGGCGGAACTCGGCGGTCGGCTCGGGCTGCATGGATCTCTCCTCGGTTCACGGCGGACGCGGCAGCCCATCGATCATGCGGTGCGGCACCCACCCGACGCGAACAGCCTTGCCAGTCTGGCAAACTCGCGGGACAGAGCGGTGGAGCGGCACGCCAAGAAGGAACGGGAAAGGTGGCAGTCGACGACGTGGACGGAACACTGGCCGCGATCGGGCCCCGGTTGCGGGCCGCGCGCGAGCAGCACGGAGCGACGCTCGCCGGTGTCAGCTGCTCGACCGGCATCTCGGCCAGCACGCTGTCCCGGATCGAGACCGGCCGGCGCAAGCCCACGCTGGAGGTGCTGCTGCGGCTGTCGAAGGAGTACGGCGTCTGTCTGGACGAGCTGGCCGGCACGGCACCCGCCCCCGCGGCCGAGCCGCGCGCCATGGCGCCCCTGAGCTTCGGCGACGACAAGGCGGTGCTGCCGTTGACCCGGTACGTCGGCGGCCTGCACGCCCACAAGCACGTCCTGCCCGCCCTCGAGGACCCGCCCGCGCGGCCGCGTCAGGCCTCCCACGACGGCTACGAGTGGCTGTGCGTCCTGTACGGGCGGCTGTGGCTCGCACTCGGCGACCACGACCTCGTCCTGACCGCCGGGGACGTCGCCGAGTTCGACACCCGCACCCCGCACGGCGTGGCGAACACCAGCCCCGGCGGTCCGGTCGAGTACCTGGTCATGTTCGGACCGCAGGGCGAGCGCCTACGGCCGCGCACCCCTTAAGCCGTTGGCCGCGGGAGCCGCCGGCCGCATCGTGCCCAGGCCGGCCGAGAAGAACAGCCGTAGTGCCGCTCGCCCTCGCCGCAGCTGTCCGGGCCCCGCGGCGCGGCGCCGGCGCAACCTGGGGCGTCGGCTCCGTCGTCAACTGCGGCTTGACAGAGGCGGGATCGCGGGCACCTCGATCGCGTTCTCGATGTCGGCCTCCGTCAGCTTGAACGCCTCGGGGTAGGTGTCGCGGCGGGTGCGGCGGGCGGGTTCGATGGTGCGCCAGGTGTAGAGGCAACGGCTGCACTGCAGCACGTCCCACACACCGGGGACCGGGGACGCGGCGAGCTGGGTGATCGTGCCGAAAGCGCAACGGGGGCACTCACGGTGGTCGTCGTTCACGGGATTTGTCCTTTCAGGGAGGAGGGCAGGAGTGACCGGCGTCAGTGGCGGTCGGCGATGAGGCGCTGCAGGCGGGCCGCCCATTCGGCGGTCTCGGGCAGGTCCTTGGCCGGGGTGGAGAAGTTGCCGCGGACGTCCGGGGCGACCGGCGTCGTCGCATCGATGATCATCTTGCTGGTGATGCCGGCGGGCTGCGCGGCGGGCGCGAGTTCGACGACCGACAGGTTGGGGATCACGACGACGTCGTCCTTCGGATTGACCTTCGCGGACATGGCCCACATGACCTGCGGCAGGTTGAAGGGGTCGACGTCCTCGTCGACGACGATCACCTGCGCCACGTAGCCGAGCCCGTGCGGCGTCGTCATGGCGCGCATGCCGACGGCCTTGGCGAAGCCGCCGTACCGCTTGGCCGTGGAGATGATGACCATCAGGCCGTGGGTGTACATGGCGTTGACGGCCTGCACCTCGGGGAACTCGGCGCGAAGCTGCTTGAGCAATGGCACGCACGTGTTGGGCCCGACGAGGTAGTCGCACTCGGTCCACGGCATGCCGAGGTAGAGGGACTCGAAGACCGGGTTCGTGCGGTACGAGACGCGTTCGACGCGGATGACGGGCATACGGCGGCCGCCGGAGTAGTGTCCGGTGAACTCGCCGAAGGGCCCCTCGATCTGCCGCTTGCGGGACTCGATGACGCCCTCGATGACGACCTCGCTCCCCCAGGGCACGTCGAAGCCGGTGAGCGGCGCGGTGGCGATCGGTGCGGGCGCGCCCCGCAGGGCGCCGGCCATCTCGTACTCGCTCTGGTCGTACGCCATCGGCATGCCGGCCACGATCGCCATCACCGGGTCGTTGCCGAGGGTGATGGCGATGGGCAGGTCCTCGCCCCTCTCCTCGGCCTTGCGCAGGTGCTGGGCGACGTCGTGCATCGGGACGGGCTGGAAGGCGAGCCGGTCCCGGCCGATGACCTGGATCCGGTAGGTGCCGACGTTCTGCTTCCCGAAGTCGTTCGGGTCCTCGGGGTCGCGGGAGACGACGGCGGCCTTGTCGAGATAGAAGCCACCATCTCCGTCATTGAGCCGGAACAGCGGCAGCACGGAGAACAGATCGATGCCCTCACCCTCCTGGGTGTTCTCGCGCCAGGGCGCGTCCTCGCGGCGCTCGGGCGCGACGGGGAACGCGTCCCAACGGCGGGCGAACTCCTCGACCTGCTCCTTGACCGGGGTGTTCCGCGGCAGTCCGAGGGCGAGCGCGTGGTTGGCCCAGGAGCCGTGGACGTTGAGGGCTATGCGGGCGTTGGTGAAGCCCTTGACGTTGTCGAAGTAGAGGGCGGGGGCGTTCTCGCCGATGCGGCCCGTCGCGTTGGCGGCGGCCGCGAGATCCGGCTCTGGCAGCACCTCGTCGGTGATGCGCAGCAGCTGCCCCTCCTTCTCCAACGCGTCCAGGAAACCGCGCAGATCGTCGTAGGCCATGGTGAACTCCTTTGTGTGTTGCAGATTTCAGGCGGCGTCAGCCGACGATCGGGAGGCGCTGCGCGCCGCGCGCATCCCGGCCCAGCGCTCGGCGGCGGGCGCGGGCAGGTCGAACTGGTCGAGGATGCGGGCCGTGATGTGGTCGACGATGTCGTCGACGGTCCGCGGATTGTTGTAGAAGGCGGGCATGGGCGGCACGACGTGCACACCCATGCGGGCGAGTTCGAGCATGTTCTGGAGGTGGATCTCGCTCAGCGGTGTCTCGCGCGGAACGAGGACGAGCTTGCGGCGCTCCTTCAGGACGACGTCGGCGGCGCGGGCCACGAGCCCCTCGGCGTAGCCGGTCCTGATCCCGGCGAGGGTCTTCATGGAACACGGCACGATCACCATGCCGTCGGTGCGGAAGGAGCCGGAGGAGATGGTGGCGCCCTGGTCCTCGGGATGGTGCGTGACATCGGCGAGCGCGGACACGTCGGTCACGGACAGGCCGGTCTCCAGCTCGATGGTGGTGCGCGCCCACCGGGACAGCACCAGATGTGTCTCCACATCCGGCAGCTGTCGCAAATGCTCCAGAAGCCGGATACCGAAGGGGGCTCCCGTCGCCCCGGTCATTCCCACGACCAACCGCACAAGACCACTCCTCACACGTCGCTGACCTGCGTTTCCACGCTAGGAGGCGGTTCTGGGCGGGCGGCGGTACCCTCGGGACTCACGATGGGGAAAAACGGACAGTCTGAGGTCAGGGAGCTGGCGTACACCCCGACCGTGGGCGCCGCGGCCGGGGTCGAGGTGATGGAGCTCGCCGATCTCTACGAACGCTCGCACCGCCATGGCAACGACCCGTACGCGCCACTGCGGCCCGCCTTCCACCAGCTGATCGGCGCCCGCTCGCGACCGCTGCGGATGTGGGTGGACTTCGTCGAGCACGAGCTGCGGCCCGGGTCGTGGCTGTGGATCCGGCCGGGCCAGGTGCAGCGGTTCGGCCCCGACCTGGTGGTGGCGGACGGGGTGGTGGTGCTGTTCCAGCCGGGCTTCCTGCCGTCGGCCGCGGTGTCGGCGGCGCACATGGACCCGCCGTACGAGCAGTGTCCGATGACGCCGGACAGCGCGGCGGCGGAGGGGCTGCGGCGGGCTCTCGACCACCTCTCGTACGAGTACGCGGCGATGGCCTCGCTTCCCCTCCAGGCACACACCGAGGTGCTGCGCGCGCTGCTGTCCGTCCTCGTGGTGCGGCTCGCACAGGCGCGCGGCCCGGCGCCCCGGCCGGCCCCCGTGTCAGCGACCTTTAGCCGCTTCCACGCGGCCGTGGAGCGGGACCATGCGGTGACCCGACGCGTGGAGGACTACGCGGCGGCGCTCGGCTACAGCCCGCGCACGCTGACTCGTGCGACGCTCGCCGCGACGGGACGTACGGCCAAGCAGTACGTCGACGACCGGGTGCTGCTCGAGGCGAAGCGGCTGCTGTGGCACAGCGGACTCGCCGCGAAGGAGGTCGCGGACCGGCTCGGGTTCACCGACGCCAGCGACTTCACGAAGTTCTTCCGACTGCGGACGGGCGTGACACCGGGCGCTTTCCGCGAGGACCCGTCGCCGCGTCATCAGAGCGGGCACCACACGCCCACCTGACGCTCCTCGCTCCGCCGTCGGCGCCCGGGGACTGCCGCAGGACGGGTCGGCGCATGGCCTGCCCTCGGCCGGAGGCCTCAGCACCCGGCTCGGGCCGCTGGGCCAGGGTCCGTCTTCGAACGGCTCCTGCCCAGGTCCGCGACGCCCGCACCGACCGGGCCGACCACGCTGCCGGCCCGATCAGGTCTCCGTTCGAGGGTGACGTGGTGTGCCGGCCACGCCGGCCAGGTGCGACCCTCGAAGTGGTCCGGGCCCAGGCCGTGTTGCTGCTTCAGCGACGTGACGGCCGCATCACGCTCAACGGCGCGTACCCGCGGGCTCCGGCTCGGCGTCGACGGCCGGGATCGTCGCGGTGCGGTGACCGGTGCGCCCCACCGGCACCAGCAGCGCCGCCGACGCCGCGCCCAGGCACAGCAGGGCCAGCAGGGCGAAGCCGTGGGTGTAACCGGAGGCGTACGGCAGGCCGGAGGGCTGGAGGTGACCGGTGACCAGCAGACTGGTCACCGAAGTGCCGAGGGAACCACCGATGGTGCGGATGTTGGCGTTCATGCCGGTCGCGGCGCCGGTCTGGTCCGCCGGGACACTGCCGACGATGAGGTTTGCCATCGAGGCGAAGGCCAGGCCGATACCGAAGCCGAACACGCCGGCGACGAGGGCCACCTGCCACTGCTGGTCGTGCCAGGCGGCGAGGAAACCGCAGGCCACTGCTCCGAGTCCGGCGCCGGCCACCAGCAGGGCCTTGGCACCGAGGACCGGCTGCAGGCGGCCGCTGAGCACACCCGAGAGGAACATCGCGACCAGCATCGGCAGCATGAGCAGCCCGGCGGCCGTGACGCTCGCACCGAAGCCGTATCCGGCCCGGCCGGGGGTCTGCACGAAGCCGGGCAGGAAGGACCAGATGGCGTACATACCGGCGCCGAACAGCAGCGCGGCCGTGTTGGTGGTCCACACCGCGGGCAGCCGCATCACGCGCAGGTCGATCAGCGGCGTGGCGGAGTGGGCCTCGGCGTACACCCACAGGACGAACAGGATGACCGCGGCAGCGAGCAGGCCGGTCACGCGAGCCGAGGTCCACCCCCATGTGCCGGCCTGGCTGACGGGCAGCAACAGGGCCACCAGCCATGCCGACAGCAGCCCGGCGCCGAGCCAACTGACGCCTCCCTCGGCCCTGTTGCGGGACTCGGGAATGCAGCGCAGCGCGATCAGCGCGGTGACGGCGACGACGCCGACCGGGATCCAGAACAGCCATCGGTAGTCGAGCGCGGACACGATGGGTCCGGCCGCCACCATGCCGACGCCGCCTCCGGCGGCGATCACGGCGGACAGGTTGCCGATGCTGCCGGGCACCTCGGCGGGCGCGAACTCGTCCCGGATGATGCCGAAGGACAGCGGGAACAGCGCACCACCGACGCCCTGGACGACACGGGCGACGATCAGCACGCCGATATTCGGCGCGAGCGCGCCGAGGAGACAGCCGGCGAGCACCGCCAGCAGGACGGCGACGAGCGTGCGCTTCTTCCCGACCAGATCGCCGACCCGGCCGAGGATGGGAGTGAAGACCGAGGCGGACAGCAGATACGCCGTCATCACCCAGGTCGCGGTGGACTGCGAGGTGTGCAGCGCATGCTGGACGGTCGGCAGGGCCGGCGCTATCAGCGACTGCAGCATGGAGAACACGCCCGCACCGGTCGCGAGCACGGCGAAGGTGAGGCGGGTGGACTTGCGGGGCATGAAGAGCCTCTCCGAACGGGATGCGACCGGTCTGTGCCGCCTCGGTCGCACGGATGGTGCGCATCGGGCACGCCGACGAGGACGGGGAGCGGTCGCGGAAAGTGTCGGGCGGCCGGGCGATGCGCGCGGCGCAGGCCCGTGCCGGAGGTCGTGCAGGAGTGCTGTCGCGTCGCTCGTGCGCACGGCCGCGTGCACCAGTGGCGCGACAGCACCTCCACGCTTGCTAAAGTGGAGGCACACCTCCACTGTAGCGGAGGCTCACCTCCGGTTCAACCGACCCGTCCCGGGAGACAGCCATGACGCCCCAGCCGTTCCCCGTCAGCGACATCGTGGCGTCCCGGCGGCCGCACCGGAAGGACGCCGCCCGCAACTACGACGCCCTCCTGGCCGCCGCACGCGAGGCCTTCGCCGAGCACGGCGCGGAAGCCTCACTGGAGGACATCGCCCGGCGCGCGGGCGTCGGCATCGGCACGCTCTACCGCAACTTCCCCACCCGCCGCGACCTGTTCGAGTGCGTCTACGCGGACGAGGTGAACGAGCTGTGCCGGGTCGCCGACGAGGCAGCCGGCCTTGAGCCATGGGAGGCGCTCAACACCTGGCTGAACCGCTTCGCGGGCTACATGGTCACCAAACGGGCCGTCCGTGAGGCCCTCAACGACGACTCGGAGGTCTTCCAGGCCTGCCGGGAGTCGATGTACGCGGCGGGCGGCCCGCTGTTCGAGCGGGCCCAGCAGGCCGGCGCGGCGCGCAGGGACATGACCTTCGTGGACCTGCTGCGGATGGTCGCCGGGATCACCGCGACGGCCTTCGACGACGAGGCCCAGCGGGAGCGGGTGCTGTCCATCGCACTGGACGGAGTACGCGCGGCGCACTGATCACCCGGTCGCTCCCTCCACACCCCCAGGCGCCGGCCAGTCCGACGGTCACGCCTGGGTTGCGACGTGTCGTGGGGCGGCGTCGAGGGGGCCCGCGCGGCCCATTCGACGTCTATCGTCCGGACATGGACACCAGTGCGTCACCCCGCGTCCTCGTCATCGGGCTTGACCCGTATCGTGTGCCCGGGCCGTGGGACCCCGAACCGGCAGCCGAGGCGATCCGGGCGGGACTGGCCAAGTTCGCCGAACACGACGTGGGCGTCGAGACGTGCCTCATCGGCCTCGATGGAAGTGATGATGTGGACGCGGTCGTCGGGAGTGCGCTGCGAGCCCATCCGTGGGAGTGCGTCACCGTCGGCGGTGGCCTGCGGCACTCGGGCGATCATGTTGAACTGCTCGAGCGGGTGATCAACCTGGTTCGACGGCACGCACCCGATGCGGCCATCGCGTTCAACAGCACCCCAGCCACTACCTACGAAGCCGCCGCCCGTTGGATCGAGTGACGACAGCCGAGCGCGCGACGTGAGCGACACCTCCTGACGTGCCCTCGGACTCGGCGGGTCAGCGCGCTCGAAGCCGACGCCACCGCCTTCGCGCGGCGAAAACCGTGTTCCGGGGCCCGGCACGATCCCCTACCCTGACGCCTCGGCTCGATCCGGGAACACAAGGGGGCAGGGAACACCGCCATGATCGAGGCACTCGTGCCGGAGGATCCGACGGACGTCGCGGGGTACGTGCTGCACGGCAGGCTCGGCGAGGGCGGAATTGTTCACGAGGGTGGCCGCCGGGTCGACCCCTGTGACGGGGTTGCCCTCCGCGACCTGGCCGTGTCCGGCGGCCGCCCGGACCGGGCGCCAGACCCGCGGCCGGGACAGGACGCCGACGACGGGCGATCCGGTGGGAGCCGGCGCTGTAAGCATTCGACATCACCTTCGGCGGAACAGCTCTCGGCCGCCCGCCGCTGGAAACCCGACGAAGGAGTTGCACCGCCGGCTGGACACACCCGGTCCCGGCGTGGCCGTCCGGTCAGCCGTCGAGCGCGGCGGAAGGCGCGTCCCCGTTCTGAGCCTGTCGGGCCCGCTCGGCGAGCACCGTGGCCAGGTCCCGGACTCCGTCCTCGTCGATGCCGCCCTTCTTCGAGGAAGCCGCCTCGGTCCACAGCAGCGTCGTGCCGACCCGGGTCTGGGTCACGGCGCCGGGCTCGCCGCCGAAGCCGGAGGAACCGAATCGAGCGTCGCGCTCGTCACCGATCGGGCCGATCCCGAACGTCTTGGCCCTCTGTCCCGCCCTCTTGCCGTAGTAGCCGTCCCAGAGCACGTCGTACGCCTCCCGGGCGGCCTGTTCACTGTCGTAGGCGATGATCAGAAAGGTGACGGTGGCGGCAGTGTCGTCGTGCCGGAAGGTCGAGGCGCCGTAGAAGCGGGAGTTCTCGCAGCCCGCGTTGCCTTTGATGGGGCAGGCCTGCGAACGGTAGAGCTTGTCCATCTCGACGGCCGTCGGCTGAGCGGACTCCTTCCAGCCCGTCATGGCTTCGCCATCGGGCAACGTCTGCCGTACCTGTTCCTTCGTGAGCGCCACCGCCTTGCCGTTCCCGCTGTCGCTCTCCGCACCACCGCCACAGCCGGCCAGCAGCAGTGCCGCCGCGATCGCCACGGACCACCGGTAGTTCCTCATGGTCATGCCACCACCCCTCGAGCGGTGATCCTACGCGGACCGTCTTCGCACCGAAGGCGCCGCCCACGAACCGAGACCGTCAGCCGCCGTCGCGAGTGATCTGTGGGTCGATGCCGGTTAAAGGGTCCTGGCAACGGCGTTGGACGTGGCGGTGGGTGATCAAGCAGACGGTGCATGCCAGTCTCCGTGATCGTCGCGGCGCCGCCGGTAGTGGGCCATCGCGCCGGGCGCGGCACGAAGGGCCGGCGTATGCCTTCAGGCCGGGGGCGATGTCATCCGGGTCGGGCCGCACTGATCAGTGGCCCCGAGAACCGAGGCCCGCGAGCCCGCCTTCATCCACCTGGTCCGACTGCACGATGATCGAGGGCACACCGCACCGCATCAGGACAGACGAGGCACGGGCAGTGCTCACCGGTCCAGACATCGAGCCGTGCCCGTTCCGCCGACCGGGCACCGGGCTGGGGATCCTGGAATGAGCGGTGCACACGAGGGCTGCAGCTCTACAGGCTGTTTGCGAGTGGCAATACCGGGCAAATGGGATTTACCAGAGAACCCGAACAGATCACCTAACACGGCAGGAGGCGCGTCTGCCATGTCGGCTGGTGAGAAGGCCAAGGCCAAGGCCGAGCAGGTCAAGGGAAAGCTCAAGAGGGCCATGGGACGAACCGCTGTCGATGAACCGATGGTCGTAGAGGGCCAGGCGGAAAAGTCCAAGGGTGACGCACGCCAGGCCAAGGAGAAGATCAAGGACATGTTCAGGCGCTGACCTCTGGTCGCCCCTCATGAGTGCTGGCCTTCACCCCCGGCCAAGGGGTGAAGGCCCTTCCTGTGCGGGGTGCGCGCGTCGGGTGCGGCGGGCAGCGTCCCTGCCCGTGGAGCCCGGCAAGCTCACATCGACCTCATGAGCCGCAGGCTCACCCGCCGAATCCGCCCCGAACGTCCGGGAGGAGCCACACCGCCGTGTCGGCCGGGATCGCCTGCCGGCCTGATGGGTCCTTGTCCAGGGGGCCGCTGGCCAAGACGACATCGCACGCCGGCAGAGGTACGGACTCGCTGCCCAGGTTGACGGCGCACACCAGGCCGGTGTCCCGCCGGAAGGCGAGGACCGCTGCCGTGGAGTCCGGCTCCAGCCAGGTCAGGTCGCCGTCGCCGCCGTGGCGTCGACGCAGGCGCAGGGCTGCCCGGTAGAGACTGAGCACCGAATCGGGGGCGTCGCTCTGCGCGGCCACCGACCGCTGAGACCAGTCCGCGGGCTGCGGCAGCCACGGCGGCGCGGAGCCGAAGCCCAGCGACGGCCCGGAGCGCTGCCACGGGATGGGCACGCGACAGCCGTCCCTCCCCTTCCTGGCCCGCCGTGAGCGCACCCGCACCGGGTCGTGCAGAACGTTGTCGGGCAGGTCGGCGACTTCGGGCAGGCCCAGCTCCTCCCCCTGGTAGAGGTAGGCGGCACCGGGAAGTGCCAGCAGGAGAAGGGCCGCGGCGCGTGCCCTGCGCTGCACGGTCGTGGGGTCCAGCGGGGGCTGCTTGCCGTCGCTGAGCAGCCAGGCATTCGGGTCCGTGTCGGGCGGCAGGGCCAACCGGGAGGCGTGACGGACCACGTCGTGGTTGGAGAGCACCCAGGTCGGCGACGCACCCACGGCGTGGGCGGCGGCGAGGGACGTGTCGATGACCCGGTGCAGTGCGGACGCCTCCCATGGGGCCTGGAGGAAGTCGAAGTTGAACGCCTGGTGGAGTTCGTCGGGCCTGGTGTAGAGGGTCCGGCGGGAGCCCTCTGCCCAGGACTCGGCCACGGCTGCGCGTGGCGGCTCGTAGGTGTCGAGCAGGGCGCGCCAGCCGCGCAGGATGCCGTGAACCTCGTCGCGGTCCCACAAGGGGTGGTCGCCGTTCGCACCCGCGCCCACGATGCCGTGGTGCACCTGGTCGGCGCCGAGGTCGCGCAGAGGCTCGACGAGGTCCTTGGCCATGCCGTGGGCCACGTCGATACGGAAGCCGTCGACCCCGCGGTCGAGCCAGAAGCGCAGGGTCGACTCGAAGTCGGCCCGGACCTCGGGATGGCTCCAGTCGAGGTCGGGCTGCTCGGGGGCGAACAGGTGGAGATACCACTGACCGTCGGGCGTCCGCTGCCAGGCGCTGCCGCCGAAGACAGACTGCCAGTCGCTCGGCGGCAAGGAGCCGTCGGGCCCCTTGCCGTCACGGAAGACGTAGCGGGAGCGTTCCGCGGATCCGGGGGGCGAGGCCAGCGCCTCACGGAACCACGGGTGCCGATCGGAGGTGTGGTTGGGGACGATGTCCACGATGACGCGCAGGCCGAGCCGGTGGGCCTCGGTGACGAGTTCTTCCGCGTAGGACAGAGTGCCCAGGGCCGGGTCCACGTCGCGGTGGTCGGCGATGTCGTAGCCGCCGTCGGCCATCGGAGAGCGGTAGAAGGGCGTCAGCCACACGGCGTCGGCCCCCAGGTCGGCGATGTACGCCAGCCTGGACGTGGCGCCGGGCAGGTCGCCGACGCCGTCTGCGTCGGAGTCGGCGAAACTGCGGACGTAGATCTGGTAGATGACGGCGTGTCGCCACCAGGGTTCACGCCCGGCTCCGTGCGCGGCAGGTTGGGAGGCGGGGGCAGGAGAGCTCTTCATGCGGCCCCGCCTTCCTTGGGGCGGGCGGGCCAGTGCACGCTGTGCCGACTGGCCAGGTCGGTGATCTGCGCCGGGTCCAGGGGGCGGGCTCGGCGGCCGTGCAGCAGCAGGTGCAGGCGGGCGGTCTCCTCCACCTCGATCGCCGACCGGACCGCCTGCTCCACGTCGCTACCGGTGACGACGAGTCCGTGGTTGGCCAGCAGTGCCGCGCGGAAGAGGAAGGGGACGGCCTGGACATGGGCGGCGAGGGCCGGATCGCCGGGAGCCGCGTAGGGGATCAGCGGAGTGCGGCCCGCGCGCATCAGGAAGTAGGCGGTGAGCGGCGGTAGGCAGCTGTCGGGGTCCTCGGGCTCCAGGCAGGAGACGGCGACGGCATGGGTGGAGTGCAGGTGGACGACCGCCCGTGCCGACGGGTCACGGGCGTACAGGGCCAGGTGCAGGGGCACCTCCTTGGTGGGCGGCGGGCCGGAGGTGTGTGTCCCGTCGGCGTCCAGTGCGGCCAGTTCTTCCGGGGCCAACTCGTCCAGTCCGCGGCCGGTGGGGGTGACCAGGATGCCGTCGGGGGTGCGCACGCTGATGTTGCCCGAGGCGCCGGGGCTCAGGCCCAGCGCGTGCAGGCGGCGGCCGGCCTCGGTGACGGCACGGCACGGGTCGTTCACTTCAGGGCCTCCTGGGCGGTGGTGAAGAAGTCCGGGGCGCCGAAGTTTCCTGATTTCAGCGCCAGGTTGACGGTGTGGCCTGCGTGAGTGGCGGAGGTCCAGGGAACGCCGGGGGCGGCGGCGGGGCCGATCCGGAGGCTGCGCAGCCCCAGGGCGGAGACGACGGCGCCGGACGTCTCCCCGCCGGCGACGATGAGCCGCCGTACGCCGGCGTCGAGCAATCCGCGGGCGCAGTCCGCCAGTGCGCGTTCGACGAGGGCGGCGGCCTCGGTGGTGCCCAGGGCCCGCTGGGCCTGCTCGACGTCGGCGCGGTCGTCGGCGCTGTGCAGCAGGACAGGCACGGCCGGGTGGAGGTGGTCGCGGGCCCAGGCCAGCGTCTTGGCGAGGGTGCCCGCCGGGTCCTTGCGCAGGTCCTCCAGCGGAAGTTTGCGGTGAGGCAGATGGCGGCGCGCGTGGGCCGTCTGGTCGAGGGTGGCCGCGGAGACGCTGCCGGCGAGGACGGCCGCGGGGCCGGGAGCGATCTCGATGCGGTCGGCCGGGGCGCGCCTTCCGGCTGCCCGGGGCGGGGGAAGAACATGGGCCAGGCCGGACCCTCCGGTGACCAGGCGCAGGTGGCTGGTGGCGCGTTCGATGACGGGCAGGTCCTCGTTGCCGGTGGTGTCGGCGATGACCATGCGTATGCCCTGTGCCGTCAGTCGGTCCAGATGGGCGCGGGCGGCCCCTTCGGGGGCGCGCAGCACGGCGTGCGGAAGCAGCCCGACCGGCTGGGTGCTCTGGGCGGCGAGGATGCGGCGCAGGTCGGAGTCGGTCATCGGGGTGAGCGGGTGGTGCCGCATGGCCGAGTCGGACAGCAGCGTGTCGTCGACGAACAGGTGGCCCTGGTAGACGGTGCGCCCGTTGTCCGGGTAGGCCGGGCACAGCACGGTGCACTGTTCTCCGAGCGCGTCCAGCAGTGCCTCGGTGACCGGCCCGATGTTGCCCTGAGCGGTGGAGTCGAAGGTGGAGCAGTACTTGAACCAGTAGCGCTCGCAGCCGAGGGCGGTCAGGTGGCGCAGAGCGGCGAGGGAGGCGACGACGGCCTCCTGCCGGGGCGCGGTGCGGGATTTCAGGGCCACCACGACGGCGTCGGCGTCGCGCTCGTGCGGAAGGGGCCGCTCGGGTACGCCGACGGTGACGGTGGTGCGGAAACCGGCGGCGACCAGGGCGGCGGCGATGTCGGTGCCGCCGGTGAAGTCGTCGGCGATGCACCCCCATACGGGGTGGTCGCGGTGCCCGCTCATCGGGCGGCCGCCTGCGCGCCGGGCAGGGCGGCGAGTTGGGCGGCGCCCGACCGTGGGGAGGTGAGTACGGGGACGGTGAGGCGGTTCGAGGGCAGGCCGCCGACCGCCTGTGCCATGGAGGCCTGCGCGAGAACCAGGACGTCGGCGCGGGTGGCGAGCCGTTCCGCCTCGGCGGCGATCAGGCGGTCGTGCTCCGCCGCGTCGCCCGCGCCGCGCGCCTCGTGCGCTCCGGGGCACAGGGAGGTGATCAGTTCGATGTCGGCGCCCTCCTGGGCTGCTGTGCGCCGGATCAGGTCTTCGGTCGGGCCGAGTGTGGAGGGCAGGGTGGCGAGGACGCCGATGCGGCGACCGGTCCGTACGGACTGCCGCGCCATGGGCTCGTCCACGCGCAGGACGGGGATGTTGACGTGCGGGCGGACGAGTTCGGCGGCGCCGCCGATGGAGGAGCAGGTCACCAGGACGGCGCGGGCGCCCGCTTCCTCGGCGAGCGCGGCGTAGGCGGCCAGGCGGCGCACCGTGCGGGGCCGCATGCCGTGGGCGACGGTGTCGGCGAGCAGGCTTTCGTCCACCACGTGGTAGGCGTCGACGCCGGGGGCTTCCTGCGGGAGGAGGGCGGCGAAGACGGCCGGCAGGGTGGTGACGGTGTGCAGCACGCACACCCTGGGCCGGTGGGTGGTGGCTGTCATGCCGCGCCTCCCGGCGCCGTGGCGGCCCGCGCCTGCTGCCAGGGGCGGCCGTACCGGTCGACGATGTCCGAGAGTTCGCGCAGTCGGGTGGCGGAGGCGCCGCGCAGCACGGGCAGCGGGTCGGTGCCGGCGAGGGCGTCGGTCCACAGGGCTCTGCCGGCCAGGAAGCCGGAGGCCCCGGCCCGGCAGACGGCTTCCACGGCCCGTGGGAACGCCTGCGGGTCGACGCCTTGGGAGAGCACCACCCAGGGGCAGTCGACCACGGCGTCGATGCGTTCGGCCTGCCGTGCGAGGTGGGAGATCGACCCGATGCCGCGGTCGGGCACCTGGCACTTGTACAGCGATGGTCCGAGGGAGGCGAGTTCGGCGGCCGCCTCGACGATGGAGGCGTTCAGGTCGAAGGTGCCTGCCGCCTCCTCCTCGGGCGTGGGGCGGGCCACGGGCTCGAGCACGGAGGCCAGGCCTGCCTCGCGGCAGCGGGCGACGAACCTGGCGGCCAGATCGACGCGCTGCTCTCGGCGCGCGTCCCGCCGCCAGACGACGAGCAGTTTGAGGGCGGCGGCTCCGTCGGCGCGGGCCTGTCCTGGGTCGACCCGCTCGTCCAGGTCGGTATCGGCGACGACGCCACCGGGCTGGTCGAGTGCGTCCGCGGCGAGGACGAGGGCGCAGCCGGCGGGGAGCAGCCGGTCGGCCACGACCCGGTCGTAGCCGTAGGCGCGGTCGATGAGGAACGCGGAGGCCAGCGGGGCGAGTTCGCGGGCGACGGAGAGTTTGAAGGCCACCATGTCCTCGTCGGTCACGCAGTCGTCGGCTGAGTGCCGGCTCATCATGGCGCGCAGTGACTCGCGCTGGTCCATGGCGACCATGGCGAAGGTGCCGGACGGCCGGGCGAGGGCGGCCGGGGCGAGCGATCCCGAGGCCAGCGGTGGGACGGGCTGGACGATGGTCACGGTGAGTACTCCATGAGGTGGTGGCCGAAGGGCAGAGGTGCGGATGCCGTTCGAGGGGGATCAGCAGCCCGCACCGGACGCCGGACCCATGACGGGCCGGGATGCGGTGACAGGGGCGGTGACGGTGGGCAGGAATACGCTCTGGTAGGCACGTCGGTAGGCGTCAGCCGCTTCGGGACGAGCGTCCACCGGGTGACGAGCGGCCACCGGCGCGGCGGGATCGAGGCCGAGGGCGGCACCCGCCCAGGCGGCGGCGCCCAGGCATGCGGCATCGGGCGCGTCGCACATCAGGGTGCGCCACGGTGAGACGGCGGCCTTGATCGCCGCCCACGTCCGCTGGCGCACGGAACCGCCGAACAAGGTGACGGTGTGCGGTGGTCCACCGGCCAGTTCCGCTTGTACGTCGGCCATCCAGCGGGCCTGGTACGAAGCACCCTCCAGGAGCGCCTTGGCCACCTCGGGCAGGCCGTGGCGGAGCTCAAGGCCGTGCAGAGCCAGCCGCCGGGCGAGGTCCGGGTGCGGGGCGGAGCGGCCGTGGAGATACGGTTCGGCGCACACTCCGGTCGGCTCCTGCCCCGCCTGTTCGACGAGCGCGGTGAAGCGCCGGTAGCGCTCCTCGGGTGAAGCGTGGCCAAGGCCCAGCAGCCGGTCGCAGAACCATTCCACCAGGGCTCCGGAGCTGGACATGCCGGCGACCGTGCACCAGCGGACGCCGTCCACGTGCCGACCGTACGACATGCCCTGGCGGCCGGTGGCTCGCACGTCCGGCGCGGCATCGGCCAACGTCACGACGGCTTCGGCCGTGCCCATCGAGTCGGCCGCCTCCCCGGCCGTCCGTACGCCCGCCGCCCAGGCTCCGACCAGGTGGTCGTGCCCGGCGACGACGACGGGCACGCCCGGCGCCATGCCCAGGGCGCCGGCGGTGGCGGCGCCGATACGGCCGACCGGCGCCCCTGGGGGGTGCACCGCCGGCATCCGGTCGGCGTCGAGACCGGCGAGAGCGAGCAGGTCGGACCGCCAGACGCCGGTGTGCACATCCCAGGCCATGGTGCGCTGGGCGAACGTGGCGTGGGTGCCGCAGGCCCCGGTGAGGGCGTGGGCCACCAGGTCCGCCGCGCCGGCCCAGGTCCGCATGCGGCGCACCACTTCGGGGTTTTCCTCCCTCAGCCACAGCCATTTGGCCAGCGGCACCTTGGGGCTGGGCAGCACGCCGGTGGCCTCGTGCAGTTCGGCGGCGCCGTGCTCGCGGCGCAGGCGCTCGGCGTGGGCGGCCGGCCGCGGATCCGACCAGGACAACGCGGGCAGCAGCGGGGTGCCGTCGGCGTCCAGGGGTGCGCCGGTCTCGGCCATGCCGGTGATCCCGACGGCGTCGGGGCCGTATCCGGCGGCGGCCGTACAGGCGGCGAGCGCCTCCAGGGCGGCGCCGACCAGCCGGGCCACGTCGTGGGCGTGGCCCGAGGCGTCGACGGGCGTGCGCCGCTGGGCCTGGGCGAGGACGGTGCCGTCCGGCGTGCACAGCACGGCCTTGCAGTGCGTGGTGCCGACATCCACTCCGGCCAGCACCGGGGTGCGCCGCCTGCCGCTCATGGCGTCGACCCGCCTTCCGGCCGGTCCGCGAGCTCGGGCAGCTCCAGGGCCGCCTCGGCCGCGTACAGCAGCAGTCCGGCGCACCAGGCGTGCGAGAGGGTGAGCAACATGCCTTTCGCCTGGAAGCAGGAGGTCTGGTAGAACCGTTCGCTGACCATGCCGCGGTAGGCGTCGAAGTCGCCGTCCTCGCGGGCGACGAACTGCCGGAAGCAGTCGAGGTTGTCCCGGGTGGACTCCAGGTAGTAGCGGTCGCCGGTGCGCCGGGCCAGGCGTGCCATCTCGGGCAGGCACACCAGGCCGTAGGAGTGCAGGTGCTGGTTGGAGGGGGAGGCCTGGTCGCCACCGCGGGTGCGGAAACCGTAGCGGCCCAGCAGTGTGCGCGGGGAGAATTCCACGTCGTACGTGTAACGGAAGGTCAGCATCCAGTCGGCGCTGCGGCGCGCCAGGTCGAGCCATTCGGGTGTGCCGTCGGCCTCCAGCAGCGCGGTGTAGGCCATGACCGCGGTGTAGCCGTCCTCCGAGGTGGGGGCGAGGTCGACGTCCTCGGGGGCCCCGCACAGGAACTCCGAGCGCACGTCACGGGCGTAGCACCGCCCGGCGCGGCGGGCCGCTTCGAGGTGGCCGGGCAGGCCGAACGCCTCGGCGGCCTCGACCAGGGCCGGCACCCAGGTCAGCCCGGCGGCCCCGGCGCGGGAGAGGACGGCGCCGGTGGCCTGGTGGTAGGCGGAGCCGAGGTGGCCGTCGGCGTCCTGGGCGGCGAGCGCGACGGCGAGGTTGCTGCGCACCGCGTGCTCCCAGGCGGGGTGGTCGCTGCCGTGCCGACGCTCCTCGGTGAGGGCGCGGAGCATGAAGAGGGTGGCCTCGGCGAGGGTGCGGGCGTGCAGCCGGTCCCGGTCGGGGTGCCAGCCGGTGGTCCAGCCGCGCGAGGCCGTCCACTGTCCCCAGAAGGTGCCGCCGGGGGCCAGATTGCCGGCGATGTGGTCCAGCACCGCCTCCGCCGCCGTGCGGTAGTCGGCGCGGCCGGTGCGTCGGGCGTGGCGCAGCAAGGCGTACGCGTACGGCACTCCGCTGACCCAGCCGACGTGCATGGCCTGCCGGTCGCCGCGTTCGCCCAGCGCCTCGCGGTCGAAGGCGGCGGTCTCCAGCAGCACCGGCGGATCGGGACGGTAGTGCCAGCGGTACAGGCCCCAGGCGGCCAGGTCGGCGGCCTCTCCCAGGCCCACCCAGGCCGCCGGGTCGCGCTCGGGCCGGCTGTGCTCGTGCACCTCGCGCAGCACCATGGCGTAGGCGTGCGGGTCCGCGGCGAGCAGGCCGACGCGGAAGGCGACGGTGCGGCTCTCCCCTGGTTGCCAGGTGTGCGGCTGGGCCTCGGCGGGCAACGGCTGCGCGGAGCCGTAGTAGACGACCGGCTCTTCGCGGTAGGGGAAGTGCAGGCGCAGGGCGGGACGCGAGGTGTTCGGGTCCAGGGACAGGCCCACGCCGGACAGGCCGAGTTCACTGCGTTCGCCGGTCACCAGCACCGCTCCGCCGTGGGTGTCGCGCGCGAAGACGGCGGGGGTGGCGCAGCGGTCGGCGCGGAAGGCCCAGGTGTGGCTGACCATGGCGTCGGGGTCGTCGGCGCCGGCCTCGAAGCGGGGGAAGACCCGGTCGCAGTCGGGTACCCGGTTCTCGCCGTAGAACAGGCCCGGTATCAGCCAGCCGGGGTCGTCGGTGGTTCCGAGCTGGAGCTCGACGCGCAGGCCGGCGGTGGCGGGCCCCTGGCCGGTCCGCGTGACGGTGAGGACGGTGTCGCGCAGCCCGGCCGGTCCGGCGGGTGGGGCGAGCACGGCACGGGCGTGGAATCCCGCGGCCTCGCCGGTCAATACCAAGGTGCCGTCGGCGGTGTCGCTGCTCTCCTCGACAGCTACGGGCACGGCATTGCCGTGGGCGTCCAGGAGGGCCACGAGGTAGGGGAGCCGGACGCATCCGCCGTCGGCCTGCGTGCGCAGCTCCACTGCGGCGACTCGCCCGGAGGTCACGTCAACGGACATGGTGTTCTCCCGTGTTCCAGCCCGATATGCGCACGACCCGGTCGTCGGGGGGCGCCTCGCGCCACACCACGTCCACGGCGGTCTCCTCTCCGGGCAGCAGGTCGATCACGTTGTCGCCGAACACCGCCCAGCCGGGGCGGTCGTAGGGGCGTGCGTCTTCGAGTACCAGACCGGGCGCGGCGGGGCCGTCCACATGCCGCAACCGGATTCTGCCCCGGTCGTCGCTCTCCTCGTGGGGTTCGGCGACGGCTTCGATGCGTGCCGGTGGCAGATCGAGCAGCGGGGCCAGGTCGGTGGTGCGGCTGCACACGTAGCGGTTGCCGGCCACAGGCGTCCCTGCGCCGTCGTACAGGGCCAGGTCGAGGAAGAAGACGTCGGTGCAGACGGCTTCGAGGGGGGCGGAGAGGGTCCCCAGGTGCAGCGGTCGGCCGGGCTCGCCGGCTGCCGTGGCGGTGAGCGGCCACGTGCGGCGGGCGGCCTCGGTGCCGTGGGCGTCCACGATCCGGGCCACGGCCGTGCCGGCCGGCGAGGACGCGGTCGCCCACGCCCACACCTCGGCCGTGACCGTCTCGCGTCCGCCCCAGGCCGGGCCGGTGAACGCGGCGCACACGTGCAGTGGGCCGTAGGCTCGGCGTACGCCGTGATAGGCGGGCTTGGGATCGCCGCGGTGGTCGACGGCCGCCGTGCACCAGGCGTTCGGGACGGGCTCGTTGAACTGCCAGGGAAGGGTGCCGCTGCTCCTGAAGGCGCGGCGCCGGTTGGCTTCGAGGGCGTAGCGGAGCCCGTCGTACTGCAGATGCTGGCTGGCGCGCCGCATCGTGTCGACGTCGTCGATCCGTGCGCCGAAGCAGTCCTGGACCAGCGGGGCGTTGTTCCACCAGGCGCCGAGGTGGGCGTAGACCGGGTTCTCGCGGCCGGCGGGCCAGCGGTCCGCCTCATCGGGGACGAGATGTTCGAGGGTGCGGCGGTTGGCCATGCCCTCGACGCCGAACTCGCTGTGCAGCAGGCAGGTTCCGGAGTCGTACAGGCCGTTGTGCTCCGCGAGGCCCTGGTGTTCCCAGGGCCCGTGGACGTCGTGCAGGCCGTCCGGGTTGCGGGCGATGGTGTCGGCCCGGTTGAGGAACTCCACGCCGGAGGGCGAGCTGGGCAGCCAGGCCCGCCCGGGGTCGAGCCGGCCGAGCGCGTCGCGAAGGGCCCGCAGCACGGGGGCGGACTCGTCCAGGGGGTTGCCCTTCTCGTCCTGCAGTTCGTTGCCTCCGCACCACACCACGAGCGAGGGGTGGTGGCGGCGCGGCGGTACGACGGCGTGCGCCTCGCGCACCATCAGGTCGACGAACTCCTGGTCCGACGCCGGGGTGGAGGCCAGGCCGGAGCTGGACATGCTGAACTCCTGCCAGACCATCAGGCCCAGCCGGTCGCAGAGGCTGTAGAACTCCTCGGTCTCGAGCAGTCCTCCGCCCCATACGCGCAGCACGTTGACGTGCGCGGCGCGGGCCAGGTCCAGCAGGTGGGCGAGCTTGGCCGGGCGCGGTACGCCGTACTGGGCGTCGATGGGCACCCAGTTCCAGCCGTTGGCGTACAGGCGGCGGCCGTTGACGGTGAGGGTGTAGGGCAGCGCGTCCTCGGGGGCACCGTCGTTGGGGACCAGCTCGACGCGCCGGAAGCCGACGCGGAACCGGCGCGTGGCGGTGTGCGACCCCGAGGCGAAGGTGACCTCCACCTCGTGGAGGTGCTGCTCGCCCGCGCCGTTGGGCCACCACAGCCGTGGCCGCGGCACACTCAGGTCGATACGTGCGCGGGTGTCCGCGGTCATGCCCGCGAGGTCGCGTGCGGCCTCGGCGACGACCCGTTCCCCGTCGCGCACGCGCACGGCCAGCCGGGTGTCGTCGGCCGCGCGATGTCCCTCTGGGAGGGTGAGGTCGGCCTCGACGCGCACGGTGCCCTCACGCAGGCCCTCGGCTCCGGGGCCGAGCGAGGTGCTCGCGGTGACGCCGCGCAGCCGCGCCGGCCCGCTCACCACCAGCCGGACACCGCGCCAGATGCCCTGGTGGACCATGGGCGGGCAGAAGTCCCACCCATAGCCCATGCGCGCCTTGTGCACGCGGACCCGGTCGGTGCGGCCGACTTGTGGCTCGTTCGCGGGCGCGGGGTGCACGACGACGGCCAGCAGGTGCTCTCCCCCGCCGCGGACCAGGTGGGTGACATCGGCTTCGAAGGGACGGAACATGCCTTCGTGCCGGACGACGACGGTGTCGTCGACGAGCACGGTGGCCTCGTGGTCGACGCCGTCGAAGCAGAGCACCGCGCGTTCGTGCGCCTCCAGCGGGGGCAGGGTGAAGGTGCGGCGATAGGCCCAGCTGCGGTTGGGCACCCACTCGCTCAGCAGGCTGTTGCGGCCGACGTACGGGTCGGGCACCTCGCCGGCGCGGTGCAGGTCGTCCAGGACGCTGCCGGGGACGCGGGCCGGGAGCCAGCCGGGCGTCGTGAACGGTTTGTGGGGTCCGATGTGCCATTGCCATTCGTCCCCGACGAAGCCGCGCAGCTGCCAGACGCCGGCGGCGTCGTCCAGCACTGTCTCGGTCATCCGGCGGCCTTCCCCGCCGTCGCGCCCGCGCCGCCGGCTCCTTGGCGGGCCGCGGCGGGGGCCGTCCCGACGGGCTCGTCGAGCGGCCACTCCAGCAGGTCGGTCTCGGTGACCGGCTGTTCGGGGTCGAGCGGCACCCGGAAGGTCTTGATCTCCGAGGGGCCGAAGTCGGCCTCGACCGAACGGGAGAGCAGTGGCAGGTCGATCGTCGTGCGCACCGCCCGGCCCGCCGTCTCCACGGCCCTGACGACGAGGGTGTCGCTGTCGTCCTCGTCTCCCTTGACCACGCCGACGACGACGGAGTCCGCCGTCGCTTCCACGAATCCGCTCCTGCTGGGCAGCGGGCCGGGGTGGTAGGTCTCCAGCAGTGGGAAGGCGGGCTGGTTGAGCTGGGCGGCCAGCCGTACCGTGCCGGCGGCGCGCCAGTCCCCGGCGTGGGGCACCAGGCGATAGCGGAATTCCTGGCGGCCCTGGTCCAGGTACTCGTAGACGCCGTCCTCGGCGAGCTCCATCGGCTCGTGCCAGGCGTAGGCGGGGCTGCGCAGCGCGGTCATGCCGATGGTGCCGCCTCGGGCGTCGTGGCCGTACTTGCTGTCGTTGAGCACGGAGAGTCCGGCCCGGCGCCCGTCGGGCAGCGTGCCGCTGACGTCCACCCACGCCTGGGCGGACTCCTCGGCGCCGTCGGCGGGGCGCTCGATGTGGCCGTAGGGGATCTCGAAGGTCGCCGACGCGGTGTCGATCGCGGTCGGGAAGCGCAGCTTGAGCAGGCGCAGTCGCTCGTGCCAGTCGACGACGGCGCGCACCTCCAGAGCGCGGGCGCCGGCGGACAGGACCAGTTCCTCGGCGAGGGTGGAGTTGCCGTACGCGCTCTCGACGCGGAGCACCGCGCGCACGGGGCCGTGCTCGACGAGGCGCACGCGGGTGCACCGGAACGAGCCGAGCTCCTTGTCGTAGGCGTCGATCCGGTGGCCCCAGGTGTCGGAGGGGTCGTCCACGACGACGGCGTGCGGGCCGGGGGCCTCGGGCAGCAGTTCGGCGTCGTTGTCCTTGTCGTACAGGCGGCGCAGCCAGCCCGTCGACGGATCGACCTCGACCAGGAGGTGCTCGTTCTCCAGGACGGTGTCCGTGGCCCGTACGGCCGTGGAGCCGGGTGCGGACTCGCCGGGGAGCAGGCGGTAGACGCGGTAGCCCAGCGGCGGGATCTCGGCGCGGAACGCGAGGCGTCTGCGGCTGCCGGCCATGGTGGCGTACGAGCGCGTGCGCTGCACGGGCACGTCGGCGCCCTCGTCGTCCACCATGCGGGCGGGAGCGTTGCCCGGGAAACCGGTGAACTCGAACTCGACGTCCTCGGTGAGCTTCCAGGGGTGCGGGTTGAAGACGACCAGCGGGTACATGTCCGCTTCGGCCGGGATGTCGATGAGCCGGCTGATCGACTGGACGGCGCGGTTGAAGGTGGTCGCGGCGATCGAGCACGCGTGGCCGTACTGGTCGCGGCTGTCCTCGTAGGCCGGGGCGATGGACGTGCCGGCGAGGATGTCGTGGAACTGGTTGAACAGCACCAGCTGCCAGGCCTCGGTCAATTCGGCGCGCGGGTAGGGGACTCCGGCGACCACGCGCGCGACGGCCGACCACTTCTCGGCCCGCTGCAGCAGGTTCTCGGCGCGACGGTTCCACCGCTTGACACCGGAGTGCGCGGAGTAGCAGCCCACGCCGTGGTGCTGAAGCTCGCCGGTGTGGACGGGTATGTCGGCGCGGTCGCGGACGGCGTCGAAGAAGGCCTGGGGGTGGCTGAGCGGCAGGCGGGGCAGCCCGCCGAGCTCGTCGAGCCGGCGGATGCTGTCGAGATTGGCCTTGGTGGGGCCGCCGCCGTGGTTGCCCACGCCGTAGAAGATCATCAGCTCGGGTTCGTCCGGCGGCATCACGGCCAGGGACTTGTCGATGTGGTTGCCGATGTCCGAGCCGGGCGTGCAGTACTCGTTGGGGATGCGGTAGGCGAGAACCCGGGAACCGTCGGCGGACTCCCACCAGAAGTGCTGGCCGGGCAACGGCAGTTCGTGGGGTCCGGGGCGCAGGAACGTGTAGGAGTCGATGCGGCTCTTGCGCAGCAGCTGCGGCAGCGCGGCGTTGTGCCCGAACGGGTCGACGTTGCAGCCCACCGTGGCCACCATGCCGAAGCGCTCCTGCAAATAGCGCTGCGCGTACAGGGCCTGGCGTACGAAGGACTCGCCGCCGGGGATGTTGCAGTCGGGTTCGATCCACCAGCCGCCGACGATCTTCCAGCGCCCTTCGGCCACTCGCTTGAGGATGGCCTCGAACAGCTTGGGGTCGCTCTCCTCGACCCACTTCAGGTACAGCACGGAGTCGCAGGTGAAGACGAAGTCCGGGTACTCGTCCATGCGGTCGATCGCGGACTGGAACGTGGCCCGCACCTCCTGGTAGCCCTCGGGCCACTGCCAGAGCCAGACGGGGTCTATGTGTGCGTTGCCGACCATGTGCATGGTGCGCTGACGGGGTCGCATGGGTGTTCCTCTGCTGGGGCGTTGCGGCGGTGATCAGGGGCGGGCGGTGGGCTGGGGTCCGGGGTCAGGCAGGGGTTCTCTCGGCGGCCCAGGCGTCGATCTGTTCGCTGAGCAGGTGCAGGAGCAGCAGGTGCATCTCCTGGGTGCGGGCCGTGGTGGTGGAAGGGACCAACAGCGCCAGGTCGGCGTGTTCGGCGGCCGGCCCTCCGTCGCCCCCGCCGAACAGCACGGTGAGGGCCCCGCGGTCCCGCGCGGTCTTCAGCCCGCGCACCACGTTCTCGGAACGGCCGGAGGTGGTGAACGCGAGGACCATGTCGCCGGGGCCCGCGAACGCCTCTATCTGCCGCGAGAAGAGGTCGTCGAAATCGTAGTCGTTGCTGATGCAGGTGGTCACGGACGGGTCGACGGACAGGGCGAGCGCGGGCAGCGGGCGGCGCTCGCGCAGGTAGCGGCCCACGAGCTCCGCGGCCAGGTGCTGGGCGTCGGCCGCGCTGCCGCCGTTGCCGAAGGTGTACAGGCGCCCGCCGGCCTCGTAGACCGCCACCAGCCGCCGGGAGATCTCGAGCAGCTGCGGCAGGAGTTGCTCGACCCGGCGGGCCAGGTCGACGTGGTCGGTCAGTTGCTGCCCGGGATCCTTAGCCATGGAGGCGGTTTCCTTCCGGTCCTGTGGTGGTGGTGACGACTCGTTCGAAGGCCACGGCTGCCGCACCGACGACGCCCACCCGGTCTCCGCTGCGGGCCGGTTCGATGCGCACCGCGTGCGCGGCCGGACCCATCGCCCGTTCGCGCACGATGCGGCGGACGGGCGCGAGGAGTTGCTCCCCGGCGCGTGTGACGCCGCCGCCGAGGACGACGAGTTCGGGTTCGAAGACGTTGACGAGGGAGGTGACTCCGCAGGCCAGGGCCTGGGTGGTGGCGACCCACACCTGCGTGGCGACGGCGTCTTGCGCTGCGGCCTCCCGCGAGACGTCGGCCGCTGTCAGGGGTGAGCATGCCGAGAGCGTGGTGGGTCGGCCGGCGGCCTCGGCCTCGGCGACCGCCTCGCGGGCCCGTTCGGCGATGGAGGTGCCGGAGACGTAGGCCTCCAGGCAGCCGGCGCGCCCGCAGCCACGGCAGTGCCGACCGTTCCGGTCCACCGTCACGTGCCCCAGTTCTCCGCCGTTGCCGGCGGCCCCGCGGTAGGTGCAGCCGTCGACGACGATGCCGCCGCCGACTCCGGTGGAGACGGTCAGGTAGATCATGTGGCGGGTGCCGCGGCCGGCCCCGAAGCGGTGCTCCCCCGTCGCGGCGGCGGTGGCGTCGTTGTCGAGGACGGCCGGGAGCCCGTAGCGGTCCTCGGTCAACCGGGTGATCGGTACGTCGATCCAGCCGGGCAGGTGCGGGGGGCAGAGCAGCACGCCCGCTTCCGGGTCGAGCGGGCCGCCGCAGCCGATGCCGACGGCGGCGATCCGCTGCGGGGCCAGCTCGGACTCGTCCATCGCCTTGTGCCCCAGGTCGAACAGGCGGGCCAGGACCGCCTGAACGCCTTCCTGGACCAGGGTGGGCGTGACGAGGAAGGAGTGGACCGTTCCGTCGGCGCCGACGACTCCCGCCGCCAGTTTAGTGCCGCCGATGTCCAGGCCCAGGACCGCCGAGGTGGCCTCCGCGGCTTCGGAGTTGTGTTTCGCTGCCACAGATCTTCCGTCCGTTGTCGTTGTGCCCGTGTGGTGACGCAGTGCTGACCGGATGTGGCATCGTTCCCACATGAGAACGTACCCATGGCGATCAGGCCCGTCAACCAGCGAGCGGCAGGTGATCAGGAATCCAACTGGTGCGGGCGGCTCGGGGATTCGGCGACCGACGTGCCGGCAGCGGCCGCCGGATCGGTCCATATCTCCGCCTCACGCGATGCGTGCACGATCGTCGCGGGCCAGTCGGGCTCCCACCGCCTCGCGGCCCGCACGCGCGCGACGCTCTTCGCCTTGTCCGCCCCGGTCGCCACGAGCCGTACCCGCCTCGACAGCCCGGCGATCGTCGCCGGTCCCACGCTGACGCCCCGGCGCGGCACCTGATCCAGCGTCCCGAAGTGCGGGAAGGTGACCAGGTTGTCGCGGCGGGTGGACTCGGCGAGCCGGACGACACGGGTGCCCTCGGCCAGGCCGCAACCGGGCGGGTTGAACGCGACATGGCCGTCGGAGGCGCCGGTGGCCAGCAGGAACAGTTCGATCCCGCCGGCGGCCGAGATCCGCTCGTCGTATCGCGGCGGGTCGCCGGGATCAGGAACCCACACGTGGTCCTCCCGGATGCCGCGCCCCGGGCCCACGGCCCGGCTCCACGGCCCGGCGATCCGCAGGCGGGCGAAGCGCTCGCAGCTGTGCAGCGCGTCGGCCGGCACGCGGCGCACCGGCCCAGGCACGTCGTCCAGGTAGTCGTCCATCATCACGATCACCACGTGCGCCAGGTCCATCGGCGCGGACCGCAACCGGCCGGCGACGGCCTCGTACGTCCCGATCAGGCTGCGACCGCCGGGACAGCCGAGCAGATAGCCGCGGCCTCGTACCGCGGCGTCGGCCATGCCGGTGACGATCTCGGCGGCCAGGGCCGCCCCGAGCGCTTCGGCGTCGGGGAACACCTTGAGCAGGCTCATCGCGTCACGTCCTCCGCCGCGACCATACGCGACCTCTCCCCCGCCCCGGCCGTGCGCGACGCCTCCTCCGGCGTGGTCATACGCGGTTCGGCGTCCCGGAAGGCACGCCGCACGGTCTCCGCGGACGCGCCCGACGCCACCTGGTCCAGCCCGAGCAGCGCGGCACCGGCCACGGGGGGCGCGTCCGGAACGGCGATCCGGAACTCGTCCTCCAAGCCGGGCGCGGCCGCGCGGACCGCGGCGAGCATCCGGCCGTCCGGGTCCCTGAACAATCCTCCGCCAAGGACCAGCGTCCAGGCGGCCGAGGCGGGCGCGAACCGCCTGCGCGCGCTGCGCGCCAGCGTGGCGACCTCCACGGCGAGAGCGTCCACGAGGGTGAAGGCCACCGGATCACCCGCGTGGGCCTCGGAGAGCACCACCGGGACGAGCACACTCAACTGACGCTCCGTCAGATCATGCGCCAGCAGCCGCAGTGCGATCTCCCGGACGGACGTGACGGCCAGGCGCTCGCAGACCGCCTGCCGCAGAGCGGTGGCCGGGCCGCGACCGTCCTCGTCCCGCGCCGCCGCCCGGACCGCCTCCCGGGCCAGGAGGTCGCCCGCACCGCTGAGATCGCCGCTCTGCCAGCCGAGCCCGGGGAACTCGAAGCGGCGGCCCTCGGCACGCGCTACGCATTTCAGTCCCGCCCCGCACACGACGCCCACCGCGGCAGCGCCCGGCGCGGCACCGGTGCGCAGCAGTGCCCAGGCGTCGTTGCACACCTCCACCGAGCCCCAGGCCCGTTCGGCCGTCAGGGCCGTGTGCAGGGCCTCGACCTGTACGGGCAGATCGGCGCCGGCCAGGCAGCAGGTGGCGTGCGCCCCGGCGAGTTCGTCCGCACTCAGTCCGGCGTCGTGCGCGGCCGCGGTGGCCAACCGGGTGACGGCGGCGGCGGTCCGACGCGGGCCGAGGGCGCTGCCCGGACCGCGCACCCAGGACAGCAGGGCTCCTTCCTCGTTCAGCAGCGCCACGTCGGTCTTGGAGTTGCCACCGTCGACGGCGAGGACGAGCCGCGCCATCACGCCGCCCACGGCAGGTGGTCGCGGTTGGCGGCGAGGATCAGGTCGGCCAGCCGGTCGGCGACGTCGTGCTGACCGATCAGCGGGTGTGCCAGCAGGGCGCGGAACACCCGGTCGCGGCCGCCGTGCACGGCAGCGTCCAGTGCCAGGTGCTCGTAGGCCGTGACATGGGCGACGAGCCCGGCGATCAACGGTTCGAGCCGCTCCACCGGCTGGGCCACCGCCTCGTCCTCGCCGAGCGTCGCGGGCACCTCGATGACGGCGTCGGCCGGCAGGAAGGGCAGCGTCGTGCCGTTGCGGAGGTTGACGACGTGGGTGCGGCCGTCGCCGCCTCGCAGCGAGGCCATCAGGTCCAGCGCGGCGTCCGCGTAGTAGGCACCGCCGCGCCGGGTCAGCAGATCTGGCTTGGTGTCCACACGGTCGTCGGCGTACAGGGCCAGCAGCTCGTCCTCGATCTCCATGACTTCCTGGGCGCGGACGCCATCCTTCTGCTGCCGGACGACGACCTCGTCATGGCTGTAGTAATAGTGCAGGTAGTACGACGGCACCGTGCCGAGACGACGGACGAGGTCGGCGGGAAGTCCCGTGGCCGGAGCCACCCGATCGCCGTGTTCGGCGAGCAGGCGCGGCAGCACGTCGGTCCCGTCGAGCAGCACCCGCCGCTCCCACGTCAGGTGGTTGAGTCCCACGTGGTCGAGTGCGATGCGGTCGGGGGCCACGTCGAGCACCTTGGCGAAGTGCCGCTGGAAGACCGCCGCCGCGCTGCACAGTCCGACCACGCGGCGGTGTCCGGCCTGCACCAGGGCGCGGGTGACGATGCCGACCGGGTTGGTGAAGTCGATGAGCCATGCGGACGGGTTGACGGCCCGAACCTTGTCGGCGATGTCGAGCACCACCGGCACGGTCCGCAGCGCCTTGGCCAGCCCGCCCGCCCCCGTGGTCTCCTGCCCCAGGCAGTCGCACCGCAGCGGCAGCGTCTCGTCCCGCAGACGCGCGACTTGCCCGCCGACGCGCAGTTGCACGAGCACGACGTCGGCGCCCTCCGCCGCCGGTCCGAGGTCGGTGTGCGTGGTGACGAGGGCCGGATGACCGCCGGCGGACAGCATCCGCCGGCTCATCCCCGCCAGCACACCCAGCCGGTCTTCCGAGACGTCGTGCAGGGCCAGTTCCGTCACTTCCAGACGGTCCCGCAGGCGTATCAGGCCGTCGACGATTTCCGGGGTGTACGTCGAACCGCCGCCGATGATGGTCAGCTTCACGATCTGCCTTTCGGGCCGCCCAGGCGGCCGGTTCTCGTCATGCCCTCACGTCCGGAGCGCGGTCCGGATCCGAGCCTTCAGCCCTTGCGGCCCTGGGTGGCGATGCCGTCGATGATGTGCCGTTGCGCGAAGGCGAAAATGATGATCATGGGGATGGTGGCGATCAGACTCGCCGTCGCGATGATCTCCCAGTGCTGCTCCCCGCCGTTGCCGAACGTGTCGATGATCGACTTCAGGCCGCGCGGAATCGTGAACAGCGAGCTGTCCTGCAGGTAGACCAGCGGCTTGAGCAGATCGCTCCAACTGGCTTGGATCTCGAAGACGAAGACGATCGCCAGGGCGGGCCGGGACAGCGGCAGCGCGATGCGCCAGAACAGCCCGAAGAAGCTGCAACCGTCGACACGTGCGGCCTCGAACACCTCCCGGGGCAGCGACAGGAAGAACTGGCGCAGCAGGAAGATGTAGAACGACGAGCCGAAGATGTTCTGCGCCCACAGCGGCACCTGGGTTCCGGTCAGGCCCAGGTGGTCCCAGATCAGGTAGACCGGGATCAGGGTGACCGCCTGGGGCAGCATCATCGTGCCGAGCACCAGCCCGAACAGCACGTTGCGCCCCGGGAATTGGAAGTACGCGAAGCCGAACGCCACCAGCGCGCTGCTGATCGTCACCGTCACGGCCGCCGCCAGTGCCACCACGACGCTGTTGCCCAGCCACGTGAGCATCGGCGCGTAGTTCCACACCTCGGTGAAGTTCGACGCCTGGACGTGATGAGGGACCAGGAGGTTGTCGAACACCTCGGTACGCGGCTTGAGCGAGGCGCTGATGAGCCAGATGAACGGGTAGGTGAACACGACGGCCGCGAGGGCCAGGACGACGAGGTGGGGGCCCCGCTTGAGCAGGGGCCGCACATCCCGCCTGCGGGCCGCCGTACGGCCGGCGGCGCCGGCCTCGTTCCGGGCGCCGGCCCTGCCGCCGTCGGTACCGGGAGCGGGTGCCACCGCGGTGCGTGGAATGCTCATCAGTGCTTCTCGCCTTCGTAGTAGACGTACCGGCGCGAGACACGTACTTGCACGGCGGTGATGACCATGGTGATCAGGAACAGCAGCCAGGCCAGGGCGGACGCGTATCCCATGTGCAGGAACTGGAACGCCTGCTGGAACAGGTAGATGACGTAGAACAGGGCCGCTTCGTTGGAGTACGTGCTGTTCTGCTGGGCGCCGAAGAACATCGTGTAGGCCTGGTCGAACATCTGCAGCGCCGCGATGGTCTGGACGATCATGGTGAAGAACAGGGAGCCGCTGATCATCGGGATGGTGACGTGGCGGAACCTGGTCCACGGCCCGGCGCCGTCGAGTTCGGCGGCCTCGTAGAGTTCCTTGGGCACCTGCCGAAGGGCCGCCAGGTAGATGACGACCATTCCGCCGACGCCCCAGAGCATGGTGATGGCCAGCCCGGGCTTGACCCAGTGGGTGTCGGTCGTCCAGTTGGGGCCGTTGATGCCGACCAGGGCGAGGGTGCGGTTGAGCAGCCCCTGCTGGCCGTTGAGCAGCAGCAGGAACAGTGCGCCCACCGCCACGGTCGGCGTCATCACCGGCAGGTAGAAGACGGTGCGGAAGAAGCCCGCCGCCCGGCCCACCCGGTGGAGCACCATCGCCAGGCCCAGGGCCACGGCCATGGCGGTCGGCACGTAGATGACCACGTAGACGAGCGTGTTGCTCAGCGCGTGGGCCACCTTGGGGTCCTGGAACAGCTCGCGGTAGTTCGCGAAGCCCACGTTCTTCGCGGTGCCGATCGAGTCGTAGTCGGTGAACGACATCACCAGGCTGGCGATCATCGGGCCGAGCGTGAACACGAGGAAACCGACGACCCACAGGGAGATGAAGCCGTAGGCGGCGCGGATCTGCCGCCAGTCCCTGGTGCGGGAGCGGGACGTGGCCGGGGTCGGCTGCGGGAGGGTGGCCTGCGTGGCCATCACTTCGCCGCCTCGAACGCCTTGCTCGCCTCGGCCTGTGCCTGCTTCATGGCCGCGCCGGGCTTCTGCTGACCGGACAGAGCGCGGTTGACGGCCTCCTGCCAAGCCGTCTTGATCTCACTGCCTGCCTTTGACCCCCTGACGGCGAAGGCGTACTCGGTCGACGCGTAGTAGTGCTCGATGGCCTGGTGGAAGCCGGCCCGCCCGCCCTTGACGTACTTGGCCTTGACCTTCTCGTCGGCCTCCGTGTTCGCGGTCCACAGGCCGGTGAACAGGGTCTTGTTCTTCTCCACGGTGGCCTGGCGGGCCGCCCCCGCGCGGAGCCAGGTGTCGGTGCTCGTCATGACCTTCATCCAGTCGACGGCCGCTTCGGGGTTGCCGGAACCCTTCGGCAGACACCAGGCGCTGCCGTTCTCGAAGCTGATCGGCTTGCCGTGCCGGTCGGTGAAGGGGATCGACCGCAGGTCCAGCTTGGGCGAGGCCTGCACCAGGACGTTGACGTACCAGCCCTCCCAGGGG
This sequence comes from Streptomyces sp. NPDC006393, assembly GCF_040628575.1. Classification (NCBI taxonomy): domain Bacteria; kingdom Bacillati; phylum Actinomycetota; class Actinomycetes; order Kitasatosporales; family Streptomycetaceae; genus Streptomyces; species Streptomyces sp. NPDC006393. The sequence continues at coordinate 38,687 of NZ_JBEXZD010000005.1, read as the reverse complement.
AACGCGCCGGCCTGGTCCTTGACGAACTGGTTGCCGGAACCGAAGAGGTCCCAGGTGTCGCGGAAGGCCTTGAAGCGCGACCAGCCGCCCTGCTCGTCGATCAGGCTCAGGGCGTACGTCAGTGCCTCGACGACGCGCGTGTCGTCCAGGTTCGGGGAGCCGTCCGGGTTGACCAGGTCCGCGCCGTTGGCCTTCGCCCACAGCGGCAGGAACTCGGGGAGCTTGGGGTCGAATCCGATGCGGGAGATCCTTGGGCCGGCGGCCTTGTACAGCTTCACGGCCGTGGTGTGCAGCGTGTTCCAGTCGGTGGTGCTCAGGTCGGACAGCGACAGTCCTGCCTCGTCGAGCGCCTTGCCGTTCACCAGGATGTTGCGGGTGTTGTAGAACTCGGGGACGCCGTACGTCTTCCCGTCGATCGTCACCTCGTCGAGCGCGGCCCTGCGGTACGCGCCGGTGTCGATGCCCGCGGCGGCGATCCGGTCGTCCACAGGCTGGATCACCCCTTTGGCGGCGTAGCTGCCGACGAGGTCGCGGTCGAGGTAGACCAGGTCCGGCGCGTTGCCGCTGGAGACCGCGGACAGGAACTGCTGGGGGTCGAAGTCGCCCTCGTTGATGCGGAGCGTCACCTTGGGGTAGGCGCTCTTGAACGCGTCGATGCGGGCCTGTCCGACGTCGTCGGGCTTGCCGAAGCCCTGGGTCGACAACGCTCCCGCGCCGGCCTTGCCGCCCCCGGTGCCGCTCTTGGCGCCGACACCACCGCAGGCGCTGGTCGAAGCGAGGGCGAGCGTTCCTATCGAGCCGGCCAGAAAGCGTCGTCGAGTGACCATGTCGAACTCCTCATTGAGTGGCGGATCGTCTGGGAAAGGCGGATTTTCGAAGGGGACGCGGAGGGTCGTCGCGCCCTCCGGCGGATCGGTCGAGGTCACGGGGTCACGGAGTCACGACGGCCGGCATCGCGTTGGCGCGCGCGACCCGGGCGTACCAGTGACCGCTGTCCTTGACGGTGCGGCGCTGTGTCGCGTAGTCGACGTGCACCAGGCCCATCCGGGGCCGGTAGCCCATCGCCCACTCGAAGTTGTCCATCAAGGACCAGTGGAAGTAGCCGCGGACCGGGCAGCCCTGCTGGATCGCGCGGTGCACGGCGATGAGGTGGCGGTGCAGGAAGTCGGTGCGCCGTGCGTCGTGCACGGCGCCGTCCTCGCCGGGCTCGTCGTCGAAGACGGCGCCGTTCTCCGTGATGAGAACCGGTACTTCCCCGTAGTCCTGGTGGAGTTGGACCAGCAGGTCGGTGAGGGCCTCCGGCACGATCTCCCAGTCGAGGTCGGTGCGCGGTACGTCCGGCCGGCCGGCCTCGACCCGCCATGGGAAGGGGCCGTCCGTGGGCTGCCGGCAGGCGCTGACGATCCGGCGCGTGTAGTAGTTGACCCCGATGAAGTCGCTGCCGGCGCTGATCACGGGCAGGTCTCCGTCGCGGACGAAGTCCAGCGGACCGGCGGCCCGTTCCCAGTGCCCGCGCATGTCCTCGGGATAGCGGCCGGTCAGCACGGCATCGAGGAACCAGCGGTTGACGTAGCCGTCGGAGGCGTGGGCCGCCAGCCGGTCCTCCTCGCGGGCGGTGTGGGGCACGTGCGGGAAGAGGCTGAACGCCACGCCTGCCCTGCCCTGAGGACGGCTCGCCCGCAAGGCCTGGACGGCCTTGCCGTGGCCCAGCAGGAGGTGGTGCATCGCGCGCACCGACCCCGCGATGTCCCGCTCACCGGGTGCGTGCAGACCCAGCTGATGTCCGAGGAGGCCCACGATCCAGGGTTCGTTGATCGTCACCCAGTCCTGCACGCGGTCGCCGTAGGCTTCGAAGCAGACGGCCGCGTACTCGGCGAACCGGTCCGCCGTCTCGCGTGCCCGCCAACCGCCGCGCTCCTGCAACGCCTGCGGGAGGTCCCAGTGGTAGAGGGTGACGAGTGGGCTGATGCCGCGGGCGAGCAACTGGTCGATCAGGCGGTCGTAGTGGTCGACGCCCCGCTTGTTCACGTCGCCGTGCCCGTCGGGGACGATCCGGGGCCAGGACAGCGAGAAGCGGTAGGCGTTGACACCGAGGCCCGCCATCAGCGCGACGTCCTCGGCCGCCCGGTGGTAGTGGTCGCAGGCGACCGCGCCGCTCTCCGCCCGCTCCACGGCCCCAGGGACGCGGCAGAAGCGGTCCCACACGGACTCACCGCGTCCGTCGCTGTCCGTGGCGCCCTCGATCTGGTACGCGGAGGTGGACGTCCCCCAAAGGAAGCCGTCGGGAAAGCTCAGCACTCGGGTTGATTCGGTGGTCACGTAGGGGTCAGCCCTTCGATCCGTTCGTGGCAGTGCCGGCAAGGGCCCGGCGGGCCGTGGTGCTGCGAAGGGGACGAGCCTCCTCGACGACGTGCGGGCGAGGAGGGGTTTCGCCGGAGGCGGCGGCAACTGGCGTTGTCCGGCACGAGGCGGTGTGGCATCGTTCCCACGTGGGAACGTACTCACACTGTTGAGACCCGTCAATACTCCTGCGGCGCTTGATTCCGCTCGCATGCGTCATCGCACGGGAACCGCCTGTGCGCGCGCCCAGGGCACGGACGCCTCCCAGGGCGTCCCCGACGCCGCTGGATCAGGCTCCGACCGAACCTGCCGGCGGCGCGGTCGAGCCGCGCAGCACCAGCGTCGGCTCCAGTGTCTCCTGGATGCGGCGCCGTCCTGAGCCCTTCTTCGACTCCGCGGTGCCTTCCCGCTCCGCGATCCGCCTGAGCAGCAACTGGGCCGCCCTGTGCCCCATCTCGTACGTGGGCTGCGCGACGGCCGTGAGCCCCGGCTCCACCATCCGCATCCACGCCAGATCGTCGAACGACACCAGCGACACGTCCCGGGGCACGGCAAGGCCGCGTCGGCGCAGCTCCAGCCAAGCCGTCTCGGCCATCAGGTTGTTGACGGCAAAGACCGCGGTGACGTCCGGGTTCTGGTCGAACAGCTCCGCCACCCGGGACCTGGCGTCCGCGGCCTGAAATTCGAGATCGAGCACCAGCCGCTGGTCCAGGGGCACGCCGGCGGCGCGGTGTGCGGCACGGTAGCCATCCAGCCGTTCGGCGCCGGTGGCCCACTTGGTCTCGTCGATCAGCAGCGCGATGCGTCGGTGGCCAAGTCGCAGAAGGTGCTGGGTGGCCTCCCAGGCACCGTGCTCGTTGTCGATGACCACGGAGTCGCACCCGCGGGCTCCGGAGCGCCGGTCGGCCTCGACGACGCTCACGCCCCGCTCGACGAGCAGCTCGGTGGCCGCCGCAGCAGCCGGAGTGAGCACGACGCCGGTAGCCCGCATCGCGACGAACGCCTTGGCGCCGTCAAGTTCCCGTTCGAGGTCGCCATGGTCGTCCACCAGCACCATCTGGTAGCCGGCCGCGCGCAGCGCCTGCTCCACGCCCGCCGCGAGCTCCGCGTAGAACTGATTGCGCAGATCGGAGACGAGCAGGCCGACGACATTGCTGCGCTGCCCCTTCAATGTGCGTGCCAGGGCGTCGGGGACGTACCCGATCCGCTGGGCGGCCGCGAGCACGTCCTCGCGGATGTGCGCCGCCACATAGCCCTGCCCGCTGAGCGCGCGGGACGCGGTGGAGCGGGAGGTCCCCGCCTCCCGTGCCACGTCGTGCAGGGTGGGGCGTCGCCGCCCGACCGCGGGCATGTTCCGGTCGTCTTCGCCCCCGCCGACCGGTACCCCTTTTCCGCGATCAGCCATCCGCCGCTGTCTCCTCGCCCCGATTGCCGCCGCCCCCACACCGTCCGCCGGCCGTGTCCGCCCGCGGTGAGTGGTGCTGCTGGCACAATAACGTGATCGTCCTGCCGTACTCCGGCCGAACGCTGCCGCCGGTCGCCCCGGCTCACACTCCCGGTCCCCCCGGCGCCTCGCCCTCCTCCGACCGCCGTCCCGGCGCCACCGTCACCAGGGCCTCGGCCTGCTGCCCGAAGCGCACCCCGCCGACCGTGAGGTCCACCGCCACGCGCCGCCGGGCTCCGCTCGCTGCCGAAGGCACGGTCACCTCGAACACCAAGGTCGCCTCGCCACCTTGCGGCGGCTTCACCTCCTGCTCGGCGGGCTGCGCCACCCAGCCCCGCGGAACCACCATCCGCACATGGGCCGTGCGCGCCGCCGGGAAGGGATTGCGCACGCGGACCTCCAGCACCAGAGTCCGGCCCGGCTCCACCACCGAACGGTAGGGAGCGATCCGGGCACCGAAGCCCTCGGCGTCGAAGTCGATCTCAGTGGGCAGCAGCTCGCGGTGCAGCCGCGCCACTCGCTTCCCCTCCTCCAGCAGCATGTCCAGGTAGTCCTGGGTGACCTTGCGAGGGGGCCAGTGACCGCTGATCATCAGGTCGGGGTTCAAGGCGCGGTACAGCTCGGCGCTGCGCCGGAAGTCGTCGATCCGGAAGCGGTTGCGGTACTGGTAGTTGAGCACTTCGGGCCGCTCGCCCGACCGCCACTCGGTGGACTGCTGATCCCCGGTCGCCACGACACGGCGCCCGTCCACCTCGAAGGAGTACGCGGCCGCGTACAGGGTGTGGCCCGGCAGTTCGTGCACGCCGATCTCGTACTCGCGCCAGGTCACGGGCGCACCAACCGGCAGATCGCGGTCCACCGGGATCGGGTCGAACCACAGACAGGGCAGGTCCCAGCGTTTCGGGTCCTGGAGCACCGGGGTCACGTTGGAGGGTGACCAGACGGCAGTGCCCTCCACCTCGCGCAGCAGATTGAACCCGGCGACATGGTCGTCGTGGTAGTGGGTGGGCAGAGCCACCTCGACGCGGTCGATGCCGTGGACGCGTCGCAGCGACTTCAGGCACGCCAGCAGAGGCCGTCGGCTGGAGCGGTCGTGCCCGCCGGCCAGGCCGGTGGTCAGGTCGTAGCCGAAGTCCAGCAGCAGTGCCGTGCCGTGGTCGGAGAGCAGCGCGTATGTCAGGGCGTTGCTGGTGCGGTTGCGCAGCAGGTGGGGCGTGACCCGCTCCCACGGGTCGTCCAGCATGGCGTCCAGATCCCAGGGGCGTCTGCGGCGTGAGTCCAGCAGTTCCTGAAGTCCCGACCGCAGCCGGGCGACAGCGGCACGTGGATCCGTCACCGGCTCCCCGTGCGACGGAAGCAGCATGGCAGGGGCGTGATCGAGCAGTTGCCGACAGGACAGGGCCGTGGCGGCGACGCCCTCCATGCCGGCGCTCTCGCCTCCCGTGTACGCCCACTGGGTGGCGGCCAGCGACCACACCCGTCCCTCACCGTGGATCAGGTCACCGACGAAGGCGAGGCGCTTTCCGCCGATCTCCACCAGGTAACTGACGGAGCCGACCGTGTGGCCGGGAGTGGGGAGGGTGAACACCTCGAACGGTCCGTAGGAGCCGGTGCGGTACTCGGCCACGCTGCCGGTGACCGGGACCTGCTCCAGCAGGGAGTACCGGTCCTGGCGCACGTCGTAGTCGTTGTCGAGCGGCCGGGTACGCCAATGCTCGTCGACGTTTTCGATGAGGTCCCGCTCCACCGGCGGGACCCAGACCCTGATGCCCGCGGCGACGGCACGTGCCAACCCCTGCACCTGGTCGCGGTGGTGATGGGTGATCAGGACGTCGGTGACCCGGTCGATTCCGTAGTCGTCGAGGCGGTCGAGGACCTCGCCGCTGCCGAAGTCGACGAGCACCGCCTCCCGCCCACGGCGCAGCACGTACACGTGACAGGTGTCCTGGAAGCGGAATACATCCGTGCCGATCAGCATGGGTCTCCTGTGGTTCCCGATCGGGTGAGGGGTGTGTCAGGCATCCACGCGGCGCCGCTCGTCCCAGGCGCGCCACGCGGACCGTACGGCGGCGTAGTCCTCGGGACCGAGCGGTTCCCCGGTGCGGTCGAGATGGGTGCTGTAGTACAGGGCGGGCACGCCCAAGCCGGGCTTGGCGGCCAGGTAGGCCCGCCACTGCTCCCGGTCAGGCACGCACCAGTCGTCGGTGTCGATGAGCAGGCCGGGGCAGGCGGCGGCGACCACGGCGGCTCGGTGGCGCATCTGCGGCACGATCGGGGCGTCGGGTTCGGGGTCGTCCAGGCGCAGCATGTCGTTGAGCCGCACCATGTCGGTGACGTCGGCGAAGGCCGGGTGAGGGGTGTGCGTGATGACGAGCGCGTCCGGCTTCACGCGCTTGGCCGCGTCGTACACCGTGGACAGCAACTGGTGCAACAGGGCGATCCCCCATCGCGGACCGTGGTGAGTCAGCGCCGCTCCGCTGGGTGTCCGGGCGGTGAAGTCGATCTTCAGTCCGTCCGCTCCGAGGCCAGCCGGGCCGTCGCCGAGCATGCGTGCCACGCCGTCCTCGAGCACTGTGCGGGACGCGGGGTTGCCCGGGTCGAGTGCGACGGGCCTGCCTTCGGAGTTGCGGACGCACAACTCTTCGCCCAGGCCCTCCCACAGCCAGGCGGGCCACCACAGCAGGACGCGTTGCCCGCGTTCCCGGCGCGCCCTGATCCACCCCCGCAGGTCGGGCCACTTGCCCGGGTCCGGCTCACAGGTGCCGTACCGCAGCTGCCACTTGTCGTCGATGACGATCGTTCCCGGCTCCAGGCCCTGGCCGGCGAGGTGCGCGAGATAGCGGTCGTACTCGGCCTGGCCGGCCAGGGCCTGGGCAGCCCGGCCGGTGACGCGCGCCTCGTGGTTCTGCGCTCCCCAGCCGCAGAACATCGGCGCTGACCACCAGTCGGGGCGCGGAGGCCTTGGGCCTGCCGGCACCGCGCCACGGGAGATGAGCCGGGCTGTGTAACGGCGCAACGCCTCGTACGGGTCGGGGCTGCCCGGCGTGAACACCACGGTGGGTGTGCGGAATTCGCCGTCCACCCTGGTGTGACCTTCGTAGTCCAGACGCAGGGCGAACCCGCCGTCCGCCGGGACGTAGGCGAGCTGCGTGAACGTCATGTCCGATACCGGGGCGTCGACGGCGAGCGACCACCACCCCTCGGGAACGGGCTGCCCGGGGTCTTCCACCGCCGGCGCGGTGGTCAGCGCCAGGCACAGCGGAGCGGGCGTGAAGAACCAGTGCCCGCGCCCCGGCCCGGCGTCTCCCACCACTCCCATGACCGCGCTCTCGCCGGCGGCACGCACCAGGCGGCGGGGGTCGCCCGGGTTCGGCGAGAAGAGCGTGCGGAAGGAACTGCCGCTCGGCAGGTACCCGCCACCACCGGGCAGCACGGAACGCCCGGCCAGCAGGTGCACCTCCCCCAGCGTCCCGCTGCCACGTACCGACCAGGACAGTTCCACCGCTTCCGGGCGGCACTCGATGCGCACTGCCGCCCCCTCCCAGCGGGTGCTGCGTCGCTCGGCCTCGATGACGGGGTACGGATGCTGCCGCAGGAGCACCGGCGGGGTCGTTTCGGCGGTCTCGTCCGGCCCGTCCAGCGTGTCCAGCGCCCCGAACAGCTGGAGGACGGCTACCTGGGGACCCCGGCCGTCGGCGTCCGACCCCCCGCCGGGGGCGAACACTCGCGCAGAGCGGCCATCAGCGGCCACACTCATGCCGTAGGTCCTGGTCCGTATCTCGATGCGCCCCTCGCACCGACCCCACCACGCCCCGCCCGACGCTGTCGCCACCACAACCCGCCCCTCTGTCCGCGCGGCGTCCGAGGTCGCCCGTGACTGGAATCGTTCCCATATGAGAACGTACCCAGGTCGCCCTCGCGTGGTCAACTGGCGGGCAGGATTCAACGGCCGGGTCCTGTCACACCTCCGCGCTCACCGCCGGTTGTCGCCTGCCGCGTACCGGCAACGTCTGGGTCAAGAGAGCGCATGCGCGACCGCGGGCAGCAGGCTCGCCGCGCGATCGCGACACGCTTCGACAAACCCGACGCCCGCTACCCGGCCGGCCTCCACCTCGCAGCACTCATCCCCTGGCTCCGCGAACCCCACCGAGATCATTTGTCAGACAGGGCCTGGCCAAGGCGGCCACCCCTGGGACCGGGCTGCGCACTCGCGGGTGCACGACCAACCCTTCCAAGGCAACGCGCTCGGCCCTTCGTACGGTGCGACGGCAGCTGCCCGCCGGGCATCTGGAGTCTCCACGCGGGCGAGCCATCCAGCCGGCTGCCATGAGTCCCAGCCTGCCGGCTCGGCCTTGACCAGGCCTGACCGGCAGGTGCCCGCCCGAACAACCGAAGAGGCCTGCGCAGGCCTTGCCAAATGAATGATCGGTCCATGAGCATGGCGCCCGCACACCCCTGACATCGTGGTCGAAGGGACACTCATGGCGCACCAGCTCCCGGGCAGCACCCGCAGAACCGTCCTGTCGGCCGCCGCCGCGACGGCCGCCGTGGGTGCGGCAGTGACCGGATCGGCGGAACCCGCCGCCGCGGCCGGCCCGGCGCCCGCTGCGCAAGGTCATGGCCGTCCGGCCACCGCCCAGCGCCCCAGCCGCGAACTGCGCGCACTGCTCGCGGAGATCGACCAGGATCGCATCGAGTCGATCGTGCACCGCCTCGCCGCCTTCGGTACTCGCCACACCCTCTCGACGCAGGACGATCCCGAGCGCGGCATCGGAGCCGCCCGCGACTGGATCTACGCCGAGATGAAGAAGTACGCGGCGGCGTCCGGCGGCCGGATGACTGTCGAGCTCCAGTCATATGTCCAGCAGCCCGCGTCGCGGATACCCACACCGACCAGGATCACGAATGTGGTGGCGACCCTGCGCGGTTCGGTCGACCCCGACCGCGTGTACGTCGTCACCGGCCACTACGACTCCCGCTGCACCGACGTCATGGACTTCACCAGCGACGCGCCAGGCGCCGACGACGACGCCTCCGGTGTGGCCGTGGCCATGGAACTGGCCCGCGTCATGGCCACCCGGCGTCCGGCTGCCACGATCGTCTTCGCGGCCGTCGCAGGCGAGGAGCAGGGGCTGTACGGGTCGACGCACCTGGCCCAGGTGTTCAAGGACGCCGGCGCGGACGTCCAGGGCATGTTCACCAACGACATCGTCGGCAGCTCGACTGCCGACGACGGCGACCGGGACCCCGGCACGGTGCGGCTGTTCGCCGAGGGCGTGCCGACCTCCGAGACCCCGGAACAGGCCGACATACGCCGCTCCGTGGGCGGTGAGAACGACTCGCCGGCCCGCCAGCTCGCTCGCTTCGTCCGGGACGTCGCCGACAACGACGCCACCGGCATGCACGTCCGCGTGATCTACCGACGCGACCGCTACCTGCGCGGCGGCGACCACATCCCCTTCCTCGAACGCGCCTATCCCGCCGCCCGCTTCACCGAACCGGCCGAGGACTTCGCGCATCAACACCAGGACGTCCGCGTCGAGAACGGCAAGCAGTACGGCGACCTTCCCGAGTTCTGCGACTTCGCCTACATCACCCGCGTCGCGAAGGTCAACGGCGCTGCACTGTGGACGCTCGCGCAGGCGCCTGGCACCCCGCAGGGGGTCAAGATCCTCACTTCCTCACTGACCAACGACACCGAACTGGTCTGGGACCGCGGATCGGAGCCCGACCTGGCAGGGTATGAGGTCGTGTGGCGCGAGACGACTGCGCCGGAGTGGGAGCACGTGATCGACGTCGGCGACACCACGCGCCAGACGGTCGACCTGTCGAAGGACAATGTGTTCTTCGGCGTCCGTGCGGTCAACCACGCCGGCAACCGCAGCCCGGTCGCCTTCCCGACACCTCAGCGCTGACCCGGGGAGCCGTTCGGGCTGGGCCTTCGCAGCCGCCTGCCGGCAGCGGGCACGGGTCCGCATGCGCAACCGGGCACTCGTTGCGCAGCGCATCCCTGTGTGTGAGCCCTGGACGGATTCGCGGGGAGGCGTCCCGCTCGCGCCGCGGTGGCCACCTGGGTGCGTGGCCGCCGCGACGCGAGCCGGGCAGGAGAGCCGCCGGGTGTCAGCCGCGCAGTGCCGCCATGCCGGCCGCGCTGATCCTGGAGAAGCGCAGGGACTGGCCCGGATCCGCGCTGCCGCCCGGGGCGTTGTCCTGCTCGTAGTTCGAGTTGTAGTGGCCCTTGGCGCCGACGCTCCGGTAGAAGGTCGTGTAGTCGATGTCGCTGCGGGGGTCGCCGAACGGGATGAAGTTGTAGCCGTTGCCGACGCCGGGCGCCTCGCCGGTGGCGTCGCCGTCCTTGGCGTGGAACAGCTGGTAGCGCTGCGGCTGCTTGGCGACCTGGGCGGCCGGGTCGAAGACGTCCTCGACGCGGTTGCCCTCCCAGTCGTAGCGCCACCGCCACTGGTGCTGGGCGACGTGCGCCCAGTACACGTCCATCTCGATGACGCACAGGGCCGGGTCGGTGATGTCGAGGTAGTGCTGCATGAGACGCTTGCCCGACTCTCCCCGCACCTGCGTGGGCGGGATCGGTCTGCCGGTCACGCGGTCCTCGGTCACGGTGACCATGGGACCGTCCTGGAGGAAGTTGTAGGCCGGCGAGTGGTTGTGGGTGTACAGGTGGATGCCCCACTGCCGGCTGATCGTGTTCAGCGCCTCCCATTTCTCGCCGGCGACGGTCCACGGCTCGATGTTGCGGTTGCCGGCGTTCGTGGGGTCGCTGCCGGTGCCCATGTACGGCGTGCCCAGGATCGCCGCGAATTCCAGCTCGGTCTGCAGCCGCTCGTAGTCCTGTGCGGACATGGCGCCGCCGGGGCTGTTCGGGCCGTTCCACGTGTTGGGGATGAAACCGTGGTTGCCGATCGCCTCCAGACCGTACGCGTCGAGGAAGCCGCGCAGCGTACGCGCGTACGCCAGGTACGCCGCCCGCGACTGCGGTGTGGTGACACCGCCCGGCGCCGGGTTGGGCACGTCGCCGCCGGGGTTCGCGGCGTTCTGGCCGTATCCGGCGAACTCGATCTGCTGGAAGCCGCAGTTCGCCAGGAACTCGAACAGCTCCGCCCAGCCGCCGGGCAGCGGCACGAGCGGGCCGAGGTCGGTGGGGTCCTGCGGGAAGTTGGGTCCGCCCAGGCGGCCCATGGTGGGTGAGACGCCGAGCCGCGCGCTCGCCGCGATGCCGACCCGCGTGGGCACGTCGCGCTGGCTGTAGGCGATCGTGCCCAGCTTGCCGCCCGGGATGAGCCGGCCGTCGGCCGCGCTGGCCCGGGCCGGCGTGAACACGGATGCGGGGCCGATCGGGCTGAAGGCCGCGGCCACCGCCGCGCCCGCGCCGACCATGAACCGGCGCCGGTTGAACGTGCTGTCGAAGGCCATCGTGGTCCCTCTTTCGAAGTGGCTGAACCGGATCAGGGCCGGGGCGCCGTGGTGATCGCACGGCGCCCCGGCCGCGGGGTGGTGCTAGGACGCGCTCACTCCTTGTCCGCCGAACTCGGCCCAGTTGAGGTTGAACAGGTTGCCGCCGGTCTGGCCGCCGTTGACCGACTTGAACACGAGGTAGATCTTGTGCTTGCCGCCCGGGTCGGTGATCGGGAACTTCTGGCTCTGCCAGGTCGCCGTGCCACCGGTCGAGGTGAGATTCGCCGTGGTGAGGACCGGCCCGCCGACGGAGTCGAGGTGGACCTCGACGGCGGCCATCGGGCTGCCCGCCGGCACCTGCGTCGAGGTGCTCGCCACCCGGAACGTCAGCGAGTCGATGCCGCGCAGGTCGAACGGTCCGTTCAGGCCGATCCAGTCGCCGTTGCCGAGGCTGCCGCGGTGCTGGCTGCCGCCGTCCGGGTCGTTCGTCGTGGCGACGTTGGTGCCGGACTCCTCCAGGGCGACCTCGGCCTCCTGGCGCTTTTGCCGGATCTGGTTCTGGGCGACCGTCGTCAGCGCCGGAACGCCGCCGGCTCCGCCGCCATCGGTGTAGGAGGCGCTGATGACACCGAACACGTTGCCCCCGTGGGAGACGTCGTTGGCATCGGTGGCCAGCACACCCGTGCAGCCGTGGGCGCTCTGCTCGGCGTGGCCGTGGGTGTCGTGGCCGAGGACGAACGTCACCTCGACCTTGCTGCAGTCGATCGTCCCGTCCTCGGGATCGGTGACCGTCACGGAGAACGGGATGCTCTCTCCGAAGGAGAACAGGCCGCCGTCGGCCGGCGTCTTGACGGTCACGGTGGGCGCGGTGTTGCCGACCGTGATGGTCGTGTTCGCCGAGGCGGACTTGCCGCTGGAGTCGAGCACCGTCAGCTTCGCGGTGTACTGTCCCGGCGTCGTGTAGGTGTACTGGGGGTCGGGGTCGATCGAGTCGACGGTGCCGTCACCGTTGAAGTCCCACTCGAACCGGACCGAGTCGCCCGCGTCGGGATCCCGTGAACCGGCGCTGGAGAATTGCACGTTCAGCGGCGCGGGGCCGTTCGTCGGGGTGGCCGCGAGCACCGGGATCGGTGCGCGCTTGCCCTTGACGTAGTCCCACCGGTACAGGCCGGCGTCGGCGTTGCTGTTGAAGAAGCCGTCGCCGTAGCCGAGCAGGTAGAAGTGGCCTTTCCCGTCGAACTGCATGTCCATCGGGTTGTCGCACTCGAACGGCTTGTTCGTGTCCGGGACCCGCTTGGCGTTGAGACCGGCGCAGTCGAGCACGTCGTTGATCTTGAACACGCGGCCCTTGGAGTCCAGGCGGACCTCCTTGAGGGTGTCCCGGGTGAACTCGCCGACGAAGACCGCGTTGTCGTAGTACGGCGGCAGCTTCGTGGGATCCGGGTCGTCCGCGTCGAAGTGGTACTTGGCCGCGCCCTGCGGGCCGACCCCGCCGGTGCCGAGCTCGGGGAACAGCCGCGGGCAGGTGGTGGCGCCGGAGCCGTTGTAGTAGGCGAGGCACGGCGTGCCGATCGGGTTGTCCGCCCGGTTCTCGGGCGTGTACGAGTACCAGATGTCCGGGTTGGTGATCGGCGGTCCGTACTCGAGGCCGGGCTCGACGCTGGGCCCGCCCTTCAGATTCCACCTGGAGTTGTTCTGCGGACCGTGCTCGGGGTTGTCGCACTCGAACGGCTGCGCAGGACTGTCCAGCGGCGTGGAGGTGTTGAAGTCCCAGCGGTAGTACGGCAGGTCCTGCTTCACGCACAGCGGCCAGCCGTAGTTCGCCGGCTTGCGCACGATCTCCACCCGGCCGGTCCCGGCGGGCCCGCGGAAGTTCTGCGGGGTCTGCGAGTCCGGCGAGTAGTCGGTGATGTAGGCGACGTCGTTCTCGTCGACCTGGACCCGGAACGGGTTGCGGAATCCCATGGCGTAGATCTCCGGACGGGTCTTGTCCTTGCCGACCGGGAAGAGGTTGCCCGAGGGCACCGTGTAGGCGCCGCCGAACTTGTTCTGATCGCCGGCGGCGATGTCGCCGTCCTTGACCGAGATGCGCAGGAGCTTGCCCCGCAGGTCATTGGTGTTCTGCGCCGAGCGGCGAGCGTCGACGAACGGGGCGTTGTACTTTCCGCTGGTGGTCAGCATGTCGTTGAAGGGAGCGAAGCCCCCGGAGTTGCCGCCGCCGGCCGGGGTGTCGTCGCCGGTGACCATCCACAGGTTGTTGTGCTTGTCGAAGTCGATGTCGCCCGCGACATGGCAGCAGGCGCCGCGGTTGACCGGAACCCGCATGATCTGCTGCTCGGAGGCGACATCGAGGTGCGCGGGCGTGTCCCCGTCGGCATCGACGAACTTGAAACGGGACAGCTGGAAGTACCCGACCCAGGGATCCCAGACCGCCGGTGAGTCCCCGGTGGTCGGCGCGTCCGCCGTGGGAGTCGTCTGTGTGACGACCTCACCCGTCGACAGCTTCACATCCTTCACGGTGGGAGGCGCGTAGTAGAGGTAGACCCAGTGGTTGGTCTTGAAGTCGTTGTCGATCCCCGGCCCGTACATGCCGTCTTCGCTGTTCTGGTAGACCGGGATCTGGGCCAGCACGGTGGTCGTGTTCGACTTGGGATCGTGCAGCCGGACGCTGCCGCGGCGGTCGGTCTGGATGGCCCGGCCGTCGGGAAGGACGTCGAAGCCGATCGGCTCGCCCAGGTTCGGCGGGGCCGCTACGGCCGTCTGCTGGTAGTTGGACAGCACCGTCGCGCCGCAGTCGGAGTACACCGGGTCGGCCTGTCCGGCCGCCCATTTGATCGCGCCACCGAGGTGCGAGCGCATGTCGCCCTCGCGGAAGCCGGCGGCGGTGTTGCCGAGCGCGGTGTAGAAGGAGCGGCCACCCTCGAAGTCCTTGCACCAGGTGACCGGGTGGTCGGCCCCCATCGTGCCGCCGCTGATGCCGGTGAGCGTCTCCCCCGACGGCTGCTTCTTGAAGGTGTCCTCGACGACGGTGGCGAGCACATGGCTCTTGCCGCGCACATTGGTCTTGAAGTTGTACCAGGCGTCGGAACGGGTCCAGTACTCCGGCAGGTTCTTCGACGCCTCGTGGACGCGGTCGGCGACCTTGATGGTGCCGGGCTGCACGTCGGTCCGGCCGGATGCGCGGGTGCCGAGGACGTCGGACAGGAATGTCCACTCGGGCTGGGCCTCGATCGCCGAGCCGACGGCGACGAAGCCGCCGCCCGCGCGGTAGTACGCCTCGAAGGCGTCCTGCTGGGCGGTGTTGAGCACGTCACCGCTGGTGTTGAGGAAGACGACGGCGCGGTACTGCTTCAGGTGCTCCGCGTCGAACTTGCGGGCGTCGTCGGTGACTTGGACCGCGAACCGGAGCTGGTCGCCCAGCTGTCTTATGGCGTCCACACCGGCGTTGGTCACCGACGGGTGCGCCTCCGTGGATTTCGTGAAGACCAGGACTCTGAACTGATTGCCGGAGCTGTCCGGCACTGCGGCGTCCTGTGGGGACGCCGCGGCCGGGACGGACGCCGACGCCAAACCGATGAGCATGCTGCCCAGGAGCGCGAGCAGCGCGCCGAACACGGTGAGGCGGCGGCGAAAGGCTATGCGCATGGAACCTCCTCAGGAGTACGCCGGACCAACGGGCCGTCGTGCGGAGACGACCCAGGCGGGAAGGGTGCGGTATGCGCTGGTATGCCCAGAAGAAACGTCAGACAGGTGATCGGTCGCTGCGGTGCGGGCGGGACGGGGTGGCGACAGGTGCGTGCACGATGCCGAGCTGCGCGTCAGCGCCCACCGGGATCACTGGTGAGCGGCTGGCTCGGGCCGAGTTCCTGCGCGGATCGTATAGCCGCGAATCCGACAAAGAAAGAGTCTGTTGCGCGCAAGTTTCCAGTAAAGGGGCAGAACTTCTGCTGAGTTGAGGCAAAGTCTGCTGCCGGTGAGAGGAACGCCGTTGCCCAGCCGGCGATCGCCAGCCCCTCGCGCATGCCGGGCGGGCCCTGCCCGGCCGGCCGCGCCGGGCCGTCCCGTCGGTGCGGATCGCATCGAGGACGCGGTCGCTACGACCAGGGCGACCACGGCACCACCGGATAACCGCAGGTGATGGTGTGTCAGAGATCCTCTGCACCGACCCCGGACCAAGCGGCTCGGCCTGCGGCGCTGGCCGGCCGGCACCGTTCTCGTCGTGGCCTACGCCACCGCGGTCCTCGTGGCCGCCGCGGTGTTCCACACCCGCAACGCCGCGGGCCACGGAGCAGTCGTCGTGGCGACGAGCAGCCCAGGCAGCCCGCCTGGTTCGGCCCTGGAGGGTTGCGAGCCGGTCGATCAGCAGGCGGTTGACCTAGTCGGGGCGCTCCTGCTGGATCCAGGGGGTTGTGTCATGTGAAGGCAGGTGTCACGCAAGCCTTGGGGCAACGGGTGGTTCAGGGCGGCGTGAGGGTGTCGAGTTGTGCAGCGAGGTCGGGGTGGGTGGTGGTCAGGTGAGGGCGGGCGGCGTTGAGGGGGTGGATGAGCTCGGCGGGGTCGTCGTGGGCAAGAGCCGCGTGGAGCTGACTGAGGGAGCGGCGGGCCGCGGCGGGCAGGTCGGTGAGGGCGGTGATCTGGCCGGCGATGCGGCGCAGGTCGGCTGCGTTGCGGCGGGCCCAGGTGGCGGTGGTGCGTTCGGCGGCGCGGCGTTCGCGGGTGGCCTGGACGCGTTGTTCGCCGGTGCTTCCGGCGGGGCCGGGGCGGCCGCGCAGGTAGCGGCGTTCGGCGGCCTGGCGGCTGGCGACGCCGAGGGGGTGGGCGAGGTCGGCCCAGCTGGCTCCCGCGTCGCGGGCGGTTTCGATCAGGCCGGTCTCCCATCCGGCGAGCTGCTCGCGCACCCGTCGCAGCAGCATCAGCGAGGCAAGCGCCTGCTCCGGCCCGGGACCGGGCTCATCCGGGGCGTCCGGGGACACTCGCTGGGCGTCGCGCAGGGCGTCGTCTATGGCGCGCAGGGCCGCCGAGGCGGCGAGGAACGACGCCGGGCTGTGGGCATTCGTGCTGGTCGTGGACGGCTGGTCGGCTGTGGTCACGGGCACCTCCTTCTATTGTCATCGTCTGGACGACAACGCGTTTGTCATCCATTGGACGACATGCTACAACGGTGTCAGTGAGGCGCATTGGCAGCGACGTCTGAACCTGCTGGAGGTGTTTTCACGATGTTGATGCGCACTGACCCCTTCCGTGAGCTGGACCGGCTGGCGCAGCAGCTGATGGGCCCGGGCACCTGGTCCCGTCCGTCGGCGATGCCGATGGACGCCTACCGCGAGGGCGACGAGTATGTGGTGGCCTTCGACCTTCCGGGCGTCACGGCGGACGCGATCGACATCGACGTCGAGCGGAACATGCTCACCGTCAAGGCGGAGCGGCGGCCGGTGGCGAAGGGCGACGACGTGCAGATGGAACTGTCCGAGCGGCCGCTCGGTGTCTTCTCCCGCCAGATCGTGCTCGCCGACACCCTCGACACCGAGCACATCCAGGCCGACTATGACGCGGGCGTGCTCACCCTGCGCATCCCGATCGCCGAGCGCGCCAAGCCCCGCAAGATCTCCATCGGCGTCGGATCCGGCCGCAAGGAGATCTCCGGCTGACATCGACCGGACGGGTGCGGAGGGCGGGCACCCGATCTCTCCCTCACCCCGCCCTCCGCACCCCTTCGGCAGTCCGAAGAAGAAAGGGAGTGGCGGCCGAGATGACTCTGCGACGCGAAGCGTTCCTCGGCCACGTGAAGGAACGCGGCGAGTACGACACTCTGGAGGAAGCCGAGCGCGCGGCTCGTGTGGTGCTCGCTCTCCTCGGCGCACACCTGGTCGGCGACGTCCGCGCCCAACTGGCGGCCCGCCTGCCTGAGGCGTTTGCCCTGATCCTGCTCAACCCGCTGCAGAGCGCCGAGCCGCTGTCCCCGGAGCGGTTCGTCCGCGCGACCGCCGCGTGGATCGAAGGCGCCACCGAGCAGACCGCGGCCTGGGACGTCAGCGCCGTGCTGTCCACCGTCGCCGACGCAGCCGACGAGGACTTGCTGGGCCAGATCCTGCTCGAGCTCCCCGCCGGCTACGACCTGCTCTTCGGCCGCCCCCAGCCCACCTGACCATCCTGTACGCCGGTGCCCGGACACCGGCCATCGCGAGAAAGGCAACCACCCCAGTGATCTCCGACCGGCACGCACCGACCCAGCAGCCGTACGGGACGGCGTACGAGCAGATGCTGGAGAAGGTCCGCTATGAGGGCGCCTACCCCACCCTCGAGAGAGCCGACGAAGCCGTCCGTCTGGTTCTTGCCGGACTGGGGCGCCAGCTGACCGGCGACGAACGCGTCGACCTGGCCCGCTGCCTGCCCCTGGAAGCCGCACGCATCCTGACCACGCAGATCCCCGACCCCCAGCCACTGACCGGCTGGGCCTTCGTCAAGGACCTCGCCGCCCGCACGGGCGCCTCCTTGGCCACCACCCGCTGGGACACCGGCTCGGTCTTCTCCGCCGTCGCCGCCTGCACCGGCCCCGACCTGCTCACTCGAATCCTCCACCAGCTCCCCACCGGCTACGCCCTGCTGTTCGGCCGCGCCGAACTCACCCCGGCCGCCTAGACTGCGAAGTGCGTCCTCGGGGCGGGCACGACGACCCCTGCGGCGCCCGACTTCGGGGGTCAGCCGTGGGTGCGGCGTGCCGTGGAGGGCGGGGTGAAGGACCTGCCCTCAGCGATCCGTGACCGCGGCAGTTCCTTGAGGATCAACCGCAACGACTGCGGACAGAACGCCCCGGCCGGCAGGAAGAGGGGGTGACAGCGGTTCGCTGTCACCCCTCCTGAAGCAGGTTGCGATGAGACAGATTGACGTGAGTCTGGTTCGTCGGGGTGGCGGTCACAGCGCGGTCGCCGCGCGGACCAGACCCGCGACCGCCGTGGAGCGGCTGTGCGGGGGCCAGGCGATGACCGTCGTGACGCGCGGCGCGTCGACGACCGGTACGGCGGTCAGGCCCTCTCCCAGGCCGGCGCGGCCCGTCTCCGGGACGATCGCGCAGGCCCGGCCGAGGGCGATGAGCTGGGTCAGCTGGGTGTGGTCGCGCACCTGCGGTCCTGGGCCGTCCGGGAAGGTGCCGTCGGGGCGGGGCCAGCGGGGCAGGGGCAGATCCGGCAGGCCGGTGACCTCCCGGAGCCGCAACTGCGCGCGTGCGCCCAGCGGATGTCCCGCCGGGAGGATCGCGACCTGGCCCTCGGTGTGCAGTTCCTCGGTGTCGAAACCGGCCGTGTCGTCGAACGGCCGGTGCAACAGCGCCACATCGGCCCGGCCGTCGCGCAGCACCGGCGCCTGCTCGCCCGGCCCGCACAGGAGCACGTCCACGGCGACCGCGCCGGGTTCGGCCGCATAGGCGTCGAGGAGTTTCGACAGCAGTTCGCTGGAGGCGCCGGCCTTCGCGGCCAGGACCACGGCGGGGCGGCCGGTCCCCGCGAGGGCGGCCCGGCGGGTGCGCCGCTCGGCCGCCTCGACGGCGTCCAGCGCGGCCCGCGCCTCACGCAGCAGCACCGCCCCGGCCCCGGTCAGTGTGACGCCCCGGCTGCCGCGCTCCAGGAGGGCGGCCCCCAGGCGCCGTTCCAGCCCGGCGATCGCCCGCGACAGCGGGGGCTGGGCGATCCCGAGTCGCTGCGCGGCCCGACCGAAGTGCAGTTCCTCGGCGACCGCCACGAAGTACCGAAGCTCACGCGTCTCCACCCCGCCAGAGTAACCCGGCCGACCAGGGGCGATACCCGGCCGGTATCGCCGCCCACCCGATCGGTCTTGGACCCGCCGCGGGGCGCCGGAGAACCATCGGAGGCATGAGCGAAACGAACGAGACGAACATGGTCGGTGACCAGGTCGACGGACAGCCCGGTGAGCCAAAGGTCGCGCTGGTGACCGGCGCCAACAAGGGCATCGGGTACGAGATCGCCGCCGGACTCGGCGCCCTCGGCTGGCAGGTCGGAATCGGCGCCCGGGACGAGGCGCGGCGCGAGACCGCCGTGGCGAAACTGCGCGCGGCCGGGATCAACGCGTTCGGGGTGCCGCTGGACGTCAAGGACGACGCGAGCGTGACCGCGGCGGCCCGGCTGATCGAGGAGCGGGCCGGACGGCTCGACGCGCTGGTCAACAACGCGGGCATCACCGGCGGCGGCCCGCAGGAACCCACCAGGGTCGATCCGGACCGGGTGCGGGCTGCCGTGGAAACCAACGTCATCGGCGTCATCCGCGTCACCAACGCCCTGCTGCCGCTGCTGCGCCGCTCCCCGTCGCCGCGGATCGTGAACGTCTCCAGCAGCGTCGGTTCCCTCACGCTGCAGACCACGCCCGGCGCCGAGACGGGCCCGATATCCGCCGCCTACGCGCCGTCGAAGACGTTCCTCAACGCCGTCACCGTGCAGTACGCCAAGGAGCTGGCCCACACGAACATCCTGATCAACGCCGTCTGCCCCGGCTACACGGCCACCGACCTCAACGCCTTCCAGGGGGTACGCACCCCGCAGCAGGGCGCGGTCTCCGCGATCCGCCTCGCCACCGTCCCGAGCGACGGCCCGACGGGCCGCTTCTTCTCCGACGAGGGTGAGATCCCCTGGTGACGGTCCTTCCTACGAGGGCGAAATCCGTCGCTGACAGGCGCACGGCCCGCTGCATCGCGGCAGGCTCGCGCTGTCAGGACCGGTCCCGGCAGGGCGGTTTCGACGCCGGTCACGATGGCCCGGCGAGGTGGAGCGGTCGGGCCGGTGGGTCAAGTGCGTCCGGTGGCAGATCTGCCCCGGTGGAGCCTCTTGTGTTCCTGCCCGTCGAGGTGGGTTCCGAGGGCATGCGGGCACGATGCATGCGCCCGGCGGCGGCTCGGGGCAGGGCGCGCGTGCTCCGGCACGGCTGGTGTGGCTGTGCGCCGGGCCAGGAGGATGACGGCCGCGGTCGCGGTGACGACGCCCGCAGGTGCGGAGGTGAGGAGACGCGGGCTGCGTCGTGCAGGCCGTACAGTGAGGTGGTGATGCCGCCGATGACAGCTGGCACGGCGGTGGCGACGTAGCTGACCATGTAGATGGCCGGGATCAGCCCGGCGCGCCGGCCGGACGTGGCCGGAGGGACCGTGGCTGTGGCCCGGTAGGCGCCGAGGAAACCCGGGACCGAAGCCGAGTCCTGCGATGGCAGTGCCCAGGAATAGGGCCCACGATGTCCTGGTCCCCATGGCCGCGAAGGTCACCAGGGCCCCGCCGGTGACAGCGAGACACCCGCCGGCATCATGCGGGCCGGGCTGACCTTGGCGAGCGTTCCGGAGGCGGTGGCGCCTGGCGCCGGTGAGCAGGAAGACGGCAGGATGCGGCGCCTGCGGAGTTCGCTCCCTTCTCACCGGCCCTGGCGATGGGTGCCGCGGCTCGCCGGCCGCTCGGCTCGAGCTCGCGCCGTCTCCGCGGCGTGGCGGGCCTGCTGCGCAGCGTGTTCTGTCTGTGCGGCTCGCCTGCGTGCCTGCTCCAGGTCGTTTCGCATGCGGCGTCGCAGTTCGACCGTGGCGTGGAGTTGCTGAGTCAGCTCTGTCGCGCGCTCCTGGAGTTCCCGCAAGGCGGCTTCGGCGCGCTCGACCTCCGCCTGGGCCTGGTCATGCTCTTCCTGTCGTTTCCTGGCCTGCTGCACGGCTGCTTCGACTTCCCGCTTTCCCCCGCGCGCCCGGTGGGGCGCGACAGCCGGCCGGGCGGAGCTCTCGTTGAGCGCGGCCGTGGCCGCGGTGAAGGCGGCGGGAGGGGTGAGGGCTTTGACGAGCCGGCCGGAGGCCCATTTCTCCGCTGCCTCGGGATCGGCCAAAGCCGCCCGCAGGGTCTGTTCCACTTTGTGCTGTGCGGCCTGCCCGATGGGGTGCCCGGCCTCGGCCGCCAGCAGCCGTGCCTGCTCGGAGAGTGCCGCCACGAGGGTGTGCTGCTGTCTGCTGAGGCGTCTGAGCTGGGTACGGGCACATTCCTGGTGAGCTCGGCGGAGGCCTTCGCCCAGGCGGATCAGCCGGGCGACCTGACGGGGTTCGGAGTGGACCAGCAGGTTGCCGGCCCAGGCCGACAGCGTCGGACGCTTCAGTGCGGCGATCTCAGCGGCCAGAGTGGCTCTTCCAGCCGCGAGCGCCTCCTCCACGCACGCGGTGCGCGCCCGGACGAACTCGGTCGGATGCAGCGTGTACAGCTCCTCAGCGGCACTGTTCAGATCCACGGCCTACCGCCGCCCTTCCCTCCTTCCGCCACTGGGTCCAGCTTTGCACCATTTCATCGAGACACTGCGCAACCATTCACTTCCTGATCCACTCCATTGACGAGCAGGGTGTAAGTGGCACGTCCGTCGAAGAGCCTGGGTGAAGACACCGCCCACGGCAGGCCAGTGCGGATTCGTAGATCATCCCGTTGATGACTCGCCGGTCATCCGCCCTCGGCCGACCGGTCACGGCCCGCGGTATAAGCGCAGCGAGTAAATCCCACTTGTGGCCGCTGAGTTCATGTCGGTGCATCAGGCCGTGATCTGTCAGGAGATGATCTTTGATGACGGGGCAGCTGGACCCGCACAATCACGGCATGCCCAATACTGTCGAGGCAGCCTGGCACAAGATCCTGACCACTGCGGGCGAACCTCGCCCACCGGAAGAATCGCCGCTCTTCGCTCCGTTTGCCGAGTTGGTGCTGGTGGCTCATGCCGAGCCGCTGCTTCGTCAGCTGCACCCCTGGACCGGTATGTGGGAGCTGCACTTCAGCAGGTGCACAGAGATCCGTCACACTTGGGACATCCCCTACATCGGCACGCTGGGAGACGGCCGGTACTACATCGAAGGGCCGAGCCGGACCAGCCCGCGGATCGCCGAGACCGACAGCGCCCAAGCCGCGGTAGCGATGGTCATCGATCGCCTGCCACCGCACTGCGGCCCGGCCTTCGTCGGCAATGCGGAGGAACTGGCCGCCTACGAGAGGGCGCGGGACAGCAGGGAGAAACGGCCGGCCGACTTCGCGGAAACAGCCCCCATGAACGACTGTGAAGACGAGCCCTAGTTGGGCGGTGCCAGGGTGCGCAGGACATCGAACTCGTTGCCCTCGGGGTCGGCCATGACCACCCAGTTCCGGCCAGGGCCCTGGCCCACGTCCACCTTGGCGGCGCCAAGGCCAAGCAGCCTGGCCACCTCGTCGTCGGTACTGCCGTCGATCGGGCTGACGTCCAGGTGGAGGCGGTTCTTCACGGTCTTGCCCTCGGGCACCCGGATGAACACGAGGGTGGGCGGCATCTGGCGGGCCCGGACCTCCTCGACGGTCGGCTCCCAGGAGCCGATCTCGACCTTGCCCTCGCTCTGGTCGATCACCTTGAAGCCCAGGACCGCGCACCAGAAGGCCGCGAGCCGGTCCGGATCGTGGCAGTCGACAACCAACTCGGTGAACCTACTGGTCATTACTCCCCCAGACAGTGCGGACGGAGGCTCAGCCTATGGGGCCGCGCCACCTCTCCGGTCCGGAATCGCTACGACCACCGACCCTTGGAATCGACCATCTAGCCTAGCGGGCGTCCGGGCGACGTGAGCCGCTCCGACCCGCGCAGGACCTGACGAGCGTCAGGCCTTGTCGTCGAGCCAGCCGCTGCAGTTGACGGCGACGCCGTCGACCAGGTTGCAGACCTGGTACGAGACCGGTGAGCCTTCCTTGAATTCATAGTCACAGGTCACCGGCGGGGCGTCGTAGCCCTTGGTGTTCTTGCAGATGTAGGACTGGTAGTTGTTGTACAGGTAGGCGATCGCGCCCTTGCCGTCCGAGTCGTAGTCGTGCACCACCAGTTTCTCGCCGAGTGACTTGAAGTCGGCGGCGGCGGAGCAGCCCGGGTTGCACAGGCTGCTGCTGGCACTGGCCGCAGGCGCCTCGACCAGGGCGCCCGCCAGGGTCAGGGCGGCCGCTGCCCCGAGCATGGCCAGGGACTTGCCCGGGCGCCGACGTGTTGCGGGCGTGCGGCTGTGCTCGACTCTGCGAATCCTCACGCGAGGACCCCCTCTGTCGCGTTCGTCGCGGTTTCGGCCGCCGGGGCTGTCCGCTGTACCAGGACCGCACACAAACGCACCCCGACCACCACACCACCATGAACAGACAACTCCGGCGCGGCGAGATCCTTTTACGCCATGTTCCTCAGCAGCACCTCGCCCTACGGGCGGCAGCCTGCCTCCCGCGGCGCCCTGCCCGTCCCCACGCACCGACCTTCAGCGGCGAATGACGGCTGGCACACGCGGACGCCGACGAGGACCTGGACTGG
The DNA here is from genome assembly GCF_040628575.1 of Streptomyces sp. NPDC006393. Lineage (NCBI taxonomy): Bacteria > Bacillati > Actinomycetota > Actinomycetes > Kitasatosporales > Streptomycetaceae > Streptomyces > Streptomyces sp. NPDC006393. Next base: position 15,184 of record NZ_JBEXZD010000005.1, on the reverse strand, counting down.
GTGTCTCGGTGGACTCCACGATCGTGCGAGCCCACCAGCACGCGGTCGGAGGCCGCAAGAGAGGGCCCCGGCCGGCGAGCCGGACGACCAGGGCCTCGGCCGGTCCTGCGGAGGTCTGACCACGAAGATCCATCGCAGGGCCGACGGTAACCGTCGGCCCTGCCCTCCCACCTCGCCGCGGGACAGGCCGGTGACGCACCCTCCACCCGCCTTCGCTGACGTGCCGGCCCGCCTGCGTGTTCCCCGACGGTGTGCGTACGCGGCCGGAGACCGGCCTGCGCAGAGGGTGTGCGGGGGTGCCGGGTGGGCCGGCGGCGCTGCGCCCAACGGGAGCGGGAGTCAGGCGAAGGTTCGGCGCAGATGTGTCGTCAGGCGTTCCGGTACGGCCGGGTGGAAGCGTCCGGAGAGGTAGCCGTCCGGGCGGATCAGGAGGGCCTCGCCGTCATGCGGCGCATAGGCGTCGCGGAACTCGCCCGCCGCGTCGCGCACCCTCGGCGGGCGCAGGCCGACCGGGCGGGCGTCCTCCGGTACCTCTGCGGCAGTGACCAGATAGGCGTCGAGCAGGCCGTGGGCGGCGCGATGCGCCTCGGCGGCGCAGACCTCGAGCCGGGCGACGGCGTCGCCCGTGGCGTACTCCGAGCCCGCGAACAGCAGCAGCACGTGCCGCGGGGTGCGCAGCAGGTCGAACAGCCGGCGCGGGTAGGTGGCGAGGTCGCTCAGCAGGCCGCGGCAGTCCGGTGCCCGGTCGCCGGGGGCCGGAACGGCCGCCGGTGTGCCGTCCGCCGCCCGCGACTGGATCAACGGGCTGTCCGGGTAGGCGACCAGCAGCTGGGCCTGGCGCCGCAGCATCATCTCGGCGTCGTCGCCGTTGCCGCTGAGGCCCGAGCGGGCATGGCGCACGGTGCGGTCGACCACCTCCTGTGCGACCGGGTGACGTTCGGCGTGATAGCTCTCCAGCACGTCGTCCGTGGCCAGACCGCGGACCGTCAGGGCCAGCTTCCAGGCGAGGTTGTAGGCGTCCTGCACTCCGGTGTTCAGGCCCTGCCCGCCGATCGGCGGATGGATGTGCGCGGCGTCCCCGGCGACGAAGAGGCGGCCGTTGCGGTAGCGGTCCACCAGGCGGTGGCTGGCCCGGAAGGTGGACGACCAGCGCAGTGTGGAGGCGGTCGCCGGCTCCGGGGCCAGCCGGTCGAGCACGGCCTGGATCTGGCCGAGGTCCGGTCCGCGGCCATCCCCCGGGCCGAGGACGCTCCCGTCCGCAGCGCTCGGGCCGTCTCCACCCCCGGCCTGGGCGCGGGGGCGCAGCATCGACAGCCAGTACCGTCGAACGCCGGGCATCGGAATGCAGACGAGCATGTCGTCCATCGCACCGTTCGCGTCCAGGTTCACGGACCGCATGCTGTAGCCGGCGGGCAGTTCCCAGTCGAGCTCGACGTCGCCGATCATGTACTGCTCGGGAAAGGCGTCGCCCTCGAAGCTCAGCCCGGCCGCCTTGCGGACCAGGCTGTGCGCGCCGTCGCAGCCCACGACGTAGCGGGCGTGCAGACGCTCGATCCGGCCGTCGGCGTGCGCGAGGACGGCCTCGACCTCGTCCGGGCGCATCTCCACCGAGCGGAGCTCGGTCGACCGCTCCACCTCCGTGCCGAAGCGCGCAAGATGCTCGGCGAGCAGCCGCTCGGTCGCGCACTGGGGCAACGTGGCGAAGGGGTAGGGGATCCCGGACGGCAGAGTCAGCTCGACCCGGGGGCCCGGCTTGCCGTCGATGAAGACCAGCTGACCCAGGTGCGGCACCGCGTCGTCCAGCGCACCGCGGACCAGGCCCATGGCGTCCCACACCTCCAGCGTGCGGGGCAGGACGCCGATGGCCTTGGCATAGGGTCTCGGGACGGCCAGCCGATCGACGATGCGGCAGTCCACGCCGTGCCTTCGCAGCTCGGCCGCCGCCGTCAGGCCCACCGGGCCCGCGCCCACCACGAGTACGTCGACCTCGGCCACGATCAGGCTCCCTCGCCGTCCGGATTCATTCCCGAGCCACTGCTTCACCAGGTTGCGCCGACCCGAAAGGGCCGAGGCTCCCCCGCAATGCGGAACCGGACGAATCGAAACCCTTCCTTTGCCAATAGCCGACCGAGCCAGATCAGCCGCCGCCGGGCCCATGTGCCGCCGGCCGGCCTCCCACGGTGCGCAGTACCCGGCGCCAGATCGCGTAGCAGCGGCGCTCACCGGGAGGAGTCGCCGCCATCAGACGGTTGATCTGCATGTGGGCCAGGCTGTGGAGCACCTGTTGTTCCGAGCCGGCCAGGGCACCGTCCCGCATGGCCCGGTGTACGGCTTCGGCAGCCGAGCGGGCGGCTGGGCGCTGGGCGGCGAGGACGCCCGCCAGCAGCTCGTGGTCGGCTCGGCCCTCCGGATGCGGGTGGAGGTCCCAGGGGACGAGCAAGGCGCACAGGTAGGTCCGGTTGTCCCGGTAGCGGCCGTGCCCGGCCGCGTCGTCCTGGCCGTCGGGTACGAGGCGCAGGCGTTCGGCCGGTGCGAGCCCCCACTGCGCGTACAGGACGTCCAGTGCGGCCACCGCCGTGAACTCCGGGGTCAGACGGGGCGGCAGGCAGGCTCCCGGACCGGTGCGCATCGCCAGGAGAGCGGCGGTCGCGTCACTGTTCGCCTCGAAGAAGCGTTCGACGGCGTCGAAGGTCCGGGGCCCGCCGTAGCGGGCGGTCTCGGGGTCGTAGGAGGCCAGCGCGGTGTCCTGGGCCAGACCGTGTTCGACGAGGCGGAGGCCCCAGGCGGTGAGCGACGTGAGCAGCTCCTCGGCGGGGCCACGCAGACGTATCCGGAGATGGGGCCGGGGGTCGGCGTAGCGGAGGTAGAACCAGCGGTCCACGATGCCTCGGGCGCGCAGGTCGGCGACGAGTTCGCGCAGCGGGCCCGCGATGATCTCGTCGTGCCGGTCGAAAGGCGCGTAGACCTTGAGGAACGACCACGGGCCGCCCGGCGGATGCCGCACGGGACGCACCTGGGGCTGGGCGCGGACCCGGTCGCGGGCGGCCACCGTCGCGCCGTCGGCGAGCAGCGGCACCACGATCTCCTGGGTGTGCCGCCTCCCCCGAGCGTCGCCGAGCCACAGGCCACCGAAGTCCGGCAGCATCTCGTGGAGCACCGCACGGCCGTCGGCGTCGAGTTCTCGCCGCAGTTCCGACCGGTACAGCGGGTGATCCAGGTCGAGCAGGAGCCGGTGGTCCCCGTCGACGAGGTAGACATGGCGAGGCACCCGCCACCGGGCACGCCATGCGTCGAGGCTCTTGTCGTCCAGCGGCCGGCCGGGCTGCCGGGGCAGGGTCCACTGCGCGGGGCGGAGCACCACCCTGTTCCGTACCACGCGGGGCAGCAGCGGCATCCGCTCCAGCGGCCCCCACCGGAATCCACCGGGCATGACGTAGCCGTCCTCGGAGACGTCGAGCAGGAAGCGCGCGACGTTGGGTGCGGCCTGCGGGACGAGCATGTGCTGCTGGCAGACCCTGATCTCCCGGTCGAGCCGCCGCGACCACAGGTAGAGCCGGCGGGTGGTGGCGCCCACCAGGATGTCGTCGAGGCCGATGGTCCGGTCCGGCCCGGCGGAGGCGCTGGTGTTGACCGCGATCTCGTACCGCCGCACCAGCGGGCGGACCGCCACGTTGGCCGCCCGTGCGTTGGTGGGCAGGTACGTCAGCTCGACGTGGACGACGTCGGGGAGAAGCTCCTCCTCCTGCCGGGCCAGATTCCGCGGCCCGCGGCGGTCGTCCTTGGACAGCAGCTCGAAGAACCGGCCGTGCGCCCGGCCGCCGGGGGCCAGCGAGTCGGGCCGGAGGACGACCCGCCACTCGCCCCGGTCGAGCGCGTCGGTGCTGGCCGCCTCGATCTGCGCGTAGACGTCGAGGACCGGGTAGCCCGGGGCGTCGGGCCCGCCGGGCGGCGCCAGGCGGTCGAGCCAGTCGTCGGTGAGTTCCACTTCCGTGGCCCCGCTCCACCAGGCCTGCGCGGCGAGTTCGGTCAGCACGCGGTCGTAGCGGGCGGTGTCGGGCGGAGGCGGAGACGGCGCGGACTGGGGAGGCGGCGCGGTGTAGCCGGCCGGCGCGTCGAGGCCCAGGTCGGGGCTGAGGAGTTCCAGGAGGGGTACGCGGGTGCCGATCCCGTACCGGTCGAGGAACGCCTCCCGGTACCGGGCGATATGCGCGTTGCCCGGCGGCAGCGCGGCCCTCAGTCTCATCAGGCAGCCGGCGGCGTCGGCGACGGCCTCCCCGATCGCGCGGGGCAGCTCCCGGCCGCCGAGGGCCAGCGCGGAGTCCACCTGCACGGTCCGGCGGTCGTGGTCCGGGAGAAGTTCGGTCTGGGCCCGGCCCAGTTCCCGCAGCGCGGCCTCGTCGTCCGCGCGGTCCGCGGCGGCGGCGATCTTCCGCAGGGGGACGGTGACGGCCTCCGCCCCGCGGACGGCTTCGAAGCGGGAGAGCACATGGCGATCCGGCCGGGCACCGGTGAGGGGCGGACGCAGGTCGCTGGTGAGGAGGTTCAGATCCCACAGCCGCCGCACGAGCCCGCGCACCACCGGCTCCGGTGTCTGCGGGAACGCGGCGGCGAGGGTGGCGACCAGGCGGTCGTGCGGGACCCCGCCCTCGGCTGTGCGCAGGGCGAGCTCCACGGCCGGGGTGGCGCGGACGCGTACCGCCCGGCCGTCCCGGCGGCCGTAGACGTCGGCGTAGGGCAGGACGAGGCGGTCACCGACGGCGTGCACCGTCGCGTTGGTCACCACGTGCAGTGCGGGCAGGAGCGCCGGGTCCGCCTCGACCCGCTCGATCAGGGAGAGCAGCCAGCCGAGGTCCGGCCTGACCCGGGTGCGGGCGACGACGGGCAGGCCGAGACGGAGCGTCGTGCGGTCCCCGAACCGGCCCGCCGCCACTCCGGCGAAGACGCCGAACGGCGTGGGCCGCGTGCTCATGCGGGTGAGATAGCGCAGCAGCCGTGAGCGGACTCGCGCGGCCCTCTTCGCCGGCGCGGTGCCGATCCGGTCGACGGCGTCCAGCAGGTCGGGACTGGCGGCGAGCAGCGCCTGGCGGACCAGTGGTTCCCGGGTGTGTTCCAGCAGGCGGCGGCTGGTCTCCTCCGGGTGGGCGGCCATGAGGTCGCGGGCGACATCGGCGGGCAGCACCGGGGCACGCAGCAGAAACGTGTCCGTGGGGTGGTATCGGGTCATCGCCGTCACCCGCCCAGAAAGGCGTGGAACCACCGGGGGCGCCGGTCCGCGGTGGCGGCGAGCAGCGCCAGGACCACGCCGGCGGCGCCGGTGAGCAGCCCGGGGCCGTCGTCCAGGTCTCCGGACGGCGAGCGGTCCGCGAAGAGGAACGGCCGCTCCGGGTCGGCGTGGGCGAGCAGCTCCGTGACCAGGTGCGGCACCGCGGCGCGCGCCGCTTCGCTCACCGCGGCGAAGTCCAGGCAGATCATGAGCAGCCCGGCGAGGCCGTGGCACAGGACCGGGGTGGTGACCCGGCGCCGACGGGTCCGCCGCAGGGCGGCCTCGAACCCGCTCACCGCGAACTGCCGCAGGGCGGCGTCGTCCAGCGCGTCCGCGGCGGTACGCAGCGCCGCGCTGACTCCTGCCGAGCCGTAGCACCAGCCCGACCGCTCCTGGTCGGGCACGGCAGGGCGAGGCGCGGCGGCCCGGTGGGCGGACAGGGCGGCGGGCCAGGCCGGCCCCTCGCCGTCGTCGTCGGCGGCGGTCCGGAGCCAGGACGTCAGGCCGCGCAGGGCTTCCAGATGGCCCGGTCGGCGGTGTCCGGCCTGCCATGCCGCCGCCAGGGCGATGGCGACACCGGGGGCCCCGTGGGCCAGGCCGCAGTCGAGATGGCCGCGCGGGTACCGCGCGGCGAGGCTCGCTCCCGGTGGGCAGCGGTCAGGGGTGACCAGCCATCGCGGAGGGGCGTCCGGTGCCGCCGGGGGCGTGCTCAGCCAGATCAGGTAGTCGGCGAGGGCCTGCGCCGCGGTCCGCGAGGTGTCGTCGGGCTCCTCCACCGAGCTCAGATGACAAAGGGTGCCGGCGGCTCCGCCGACGAGGTCGAAGTGGCGGGTGCGCACTCTGCCGGCGTCCCTGGGCGGCAGGCTGCCCAGGACCTGCTCGGCGAGTTGTGTGTGCAGGCGCCCCAGCATGGGCCGGAAACGGGGTTCGTCCTGCGCGCAGTCGGCGATCACCATGGCGAGTCCGCTGGTCCCGGCGAACAGGCCGCTGCCGGTGAAGGGTTGCCGGCGGGTCGCGGCCACCGCCTCGCGGACATACTGCGAAGCCGCCGACAGCTCCTGCATCCCCGCACGTGCGGCGTACAGGTTCAGCAGCGCGAGACCGCCGAATCCGTCGGCGAGAGACGGGGCGTGCCGGCCGCCGGGCCAGTGGAAGGGCCGCCGCTCGTCGCCGCGCGGCACCGTGGCCGCCGCTCGCTCGGCCCGGACCTGGATGCGCGCGATGACCGTCCCGGCCAGGCGCAGCGCCCGCTGGGCCGGTTCACCGACCGCGGCGGCGGGCCAGTGCGCCGGAGCACCGCTGTGGCATACGGGCATGGAACCCCCGGACATGGTGCGGGTGGGCGGCGACCCGCCCACCCGCGACTGCTGGATCGGGATCGGGAACCCGATCCGTTACTCGGTCACACAGCCGGCCAGCGAACAGTGATAGACGGTGTAGGCCGTGCGGCCGCCCTGCTCGCTGTCCATCGCCTCGTCCGTCTCCGGCGTGGAGATCTGGACGTCGAGGTCGAACGCGTCGTTGATCATGACGGTGTCCCTTCCCTTTCGGTCATCACCGATGGCACACGGTTTCTTCGGTCACGCCGCAGCACGCCCCGCTCGCCGGCGAGGACACGCCGCCTTCGACCGCTCCGCAACCGTCACGGGCGGCGAGGGCGCCCGGGACGGATCGGCTCACTCCCCGGGAGTCGCGTACACCACCCAGTTGTCGTGCCTGTGGGGGTACGGCCGGAAGTCACCGTGCGGAGGGTCGTCCCACGAGACGCGGCGGATCTCGTGGATGGTCCAGTCGGAGAACAGAGCCCGCATCTCGTCCTCCTCGTAGTAGCGGAAGAGAGTGTCCTTGTAGGCGAAGGTGTTCGGCGCTATCTCCTCGCCCTCGCCATACGTCTCGTCCTTGAGCGTGAAGGCGTTGGTGACGAACAGGCCGCCGGGCGCGACGATGCGGCGGGCCTCGGCGATCAGGTGCGTGGGGTCCTGGATCTGCCCGAAGACGTCGAAGCACGTCACCGCGTCCACCGAGTCGTCGATGAGCGGCAGGTTCGTGGCGTCGGCACGCAGGAGGAACGAGCGCTGCCGGATCACGCCGCGGGCATGGGAGAGGCCGGTCGGCGCGATGTCGACACCCATCGCGTTGAATCCCGCGTCCGTGAGGGCCGCCAGGTTGCGCCCGTCGCCGCACCCGAGGTCGACCACGGTGCGGACGGCGTGCTCGGTGAGCACATCGATCGTCTGCGGGATCACCGGGATGGGGTCCTCCTGCCACAGCGGACTCTCGCCCTGCTCCTGGTAGGCCCTCTCCCAGCCGTACTGCAGCTCCTCGAACCCCTCGGGCGCTGTCATGTAACCTCCTCTTGATGACTGACAAGGATCATCCAGGCGCCTGTCATGACAGGCAAGGGGCGTCTCAGCATCTGAGCCGCTACTCAGTGCAATGTCCGGATCACCAGCCTGACGGCCTCGGGGAAGGGGCAGGCGGATTCTCGCCACCGCCCCCACGGGGGGCAGGACCGAGGAAACCCCCGGGCCGAGAGCGCCGTCGCCGAGAGAAAGCGGGAGTGCGGGACCCATGCGCTTCTCCTACAGCGTGTCCGCCCTCGGGTCTTCGGCCACGTTCGCCGAGCGTTGCCGAAGCGCCGAACGGGCCGGATACGACGTGCTGTTCGTCGCCGACCACCTCGACGGCCCCGCCCCCTTCGCCACGCTGGCCGCCGCCGCCTGCGCCACCGACGAACTGAGGGTCGGCACCCTGGTCCTCAACTCCGCCTTCTGGACGCCCCGCCTGCTGGTGCGCGAGGCGCTCACCCTGAATGAACTGAGCGGTGGCAGAGTCGAACTCGGGCTGGGTGCCGGTTACCTGAAAGGGGAGTTCCAGGAGGCGGGAATCCCATGGGAAGGGGCGGCGCAGCGGGCGCGGCGGCTCGACGAGGCCGTGCGGGACGTACGGCGCATGCTGGCCGCGGCGGACGGCGACGCGGCGGCGCCACGGCTGGTCGTCGGAGGCATGAGCGAGCAGGTCCTGCGCACCGCCGCGCAGCGGGCGGACACGGTGAGCCTGTCCGGCCTCCTCCAGGTGAAAAAGGCCCCGGCCGGCACCTTCAGGCTGGCCACGGCCGAGGAGACCGCCGCGCGGGTGCGCCACGTCCGCGAGCAGGCAGGCGAGCGAGCGGCGTCGCTCGAACTGAACGCGCTGGTCCAGATGGTCGTTGCGTGCGACGACCGGCGCGCCGTCGCCGAGCGGCTGACCGCCGGGCCGATACCGGAGATGACCGCGGACGAGCTGCTGGGCTCCCCCTTCGCCCTGCTGGGCACCGTGGAGGAGATGGCGGACCAACTTCGGCGGCACCGCGCGGAGTTCGGGCTCGAACATGTCACGGTCTACGAGCCGTTCAGGGACGTGTTCGCGCGCGTCATCGCGGCGCTGCGCGACGACGAGGGAGGAACCGGGGGATGAAGCACCTCGCGGCGGCCGTGGACCGCCAGTTGCACGCCTACAACGCGCACGACCTGGAGGCGTTCGCCGCCGCCTACGCGCCCGACGTACTGGTCGAGGGGCCGGGGGACAACCGGCTCAGGGGCCGGCACGCGCTGCGCGCCGCCTACGCGCAGCAGTTCCAGGACGCCCGGTGCCGGGCGGAGGTGCTGGCGCGACTGACCGAGGGCGACTGGGTCGTGGACCACGAACTGGCCCACGGCCTGGCCGACACCCCGCTGCGCCTGCTCGTCGCCTACCGGGTGCGCGACGGTCTCATCGATCGCGTGACCTTCCTGGCCTGACCCGTGCGGGCCCCGTCGCCCGGGGCCGCGCTCAGGCAGCGGCGCCGAGCCACCTCAGCAGCGCCGTGGTCGCCGCGGCGGCGGCCACGACCACCAGGAACGGCGCCCGCAGCCATACGGCCAGCGCGGCGACGAGGACACCGGCGAACCGGGAGTCGAGCACGATCTCCCGGTCTTCGGTGAAGGTCTGGACCGAGATCAGCGCCGCCAGCAGGGCGACGGGTATCGCACCGGCGACACGCGCGGTGGCCGGGTGCCGCAGAAGGTTGCCGGGGACGAGCAGCCCGGCGAGCTTGAGCGCGAAGCATCCCGCCGCGGCGACGACCACCCATGTCCAGCTCATGACGCCCCTTCCGTGCCCCAGGTCTGTCCGCTTCCGCCGTGATCGGTACTCCCCTCCGCCGCGGCGGGCCGATCGGCCGCGACCGCCGGGCGCGAGGTCACCCGCCGGCGCATGAGCAGGACGGTGAGCGACGTCAGCCCGGCGGCGACGACCGGCAGACCCGCGCTCAGCAGCGGGCTCAGCCCCACGGCGACGAGGCACGCCAGCAGGAGGACGACCTGGTGGGCCCGGTCCCGCAACCGCGGGGCGACGAGCGCGATGAAGGCCGCGGAGGAGGCCGCGTCGAGCCCGAGCACCTTGGGATCCGCCAGGAGCGACCCGGCCAGGGCGCCCGTCAGCGTGGCGAGGTTCCAGCAGGCGAAGACCGTGACGCCGGTCGCCCAGTACGCGTACCGCGCGGCCGCCGGGCCGGCCGTGCCCAGCGCCATCGCGGCGCTCTCGTCGCTGAGGAGGTGGGCGGCCGGCACCAGGTTCCTGCCGCGCGGCCCGATCACCGACCGCAGGCTGATGCCGTAGAAGAGGTTGCGCACCCCGAGCAGCACGGCGGTCGCGCTCGCCGTGGCGCCCCCGCCGCCCGCGACCAGCGCGCCCACCAGGGCGAGCTGGGAGGATCCCCCGTACAACGCCAGCGACAGGAACTGCGTCTGGCCGACCGTCAGACCGCTCGACACCGCGAGAGCACCGTACGACAGGCCGTACGCGCCGACGGCGACGCCGATTCCCAGCGCGTCCCGCAGCAGTCGGGAGCTCGCCTCCGGTCCCTGTGTCCGTTCGCTCCTGGCTTCCAACGGTCCTCGTCCTCCTGTGCTCCGCGACGGCCTGGCTCAGATCCTGAGACGCCCCTTCACGCATCAGGCATCGTAAGTAGGATGACGCCGTATTGTCATCTGAGGGCTGGATTATGACAGCGGGAAGGCGCATACGCGAGCCATGGAAGCGAACGCGTGTGAGGAGTCAACGCAGTCCATGCAGCGATACCTGGACCGGTTCGAGGCCCTACTCGGCCCCACTCCCGTCAAGGCGATCACGCTCGACGTCCTCGGGCGGGAACGCACCATCCATCTCAAGCTCGAGGGGCACAACCTCACCGGGTCGATCAAGGCACGCACCGCCTACGGGCTCGTCCGCGGCCTGGTGCAGGACGGCAAGGTCAAGCGGGGAGTGGAGCTGCTGGAGTCCACCTCGGGAAACCTCGGGGTGGCGCTGGCGAGCATGACGCGGTCCCTCGGGATCGGATTCACAGCGGTGGTCGACCCGCTCAGCACGCAGGAGAGCCGCGACCGCATGAAGAGCCTCGGAGCCCGGGTCGTCATGGTGGACACCGCGGACGCGACCGGCGCCTATCTGCTCTCCCGGATAGAGAAAGTCCAGGAGCTTCTGGCCGCCGACGACAGGTATGTGTGGGTGAACCAATACGAAAGCCCGCGCAACCCGGAAATACACCGCCGATTGACGGGCCCGGAAATTCTCGACCAGATGCAGACCGTTCCCGACGCCGTGTTCATCGCGGTCTCGACCGGCGGCACGTTCGCCGGTGTGAGCCGTTGCTTCCGGGAACGGGGGCTGGACACCCGTATGGTGGCCGTCGACATCAACGGGTCGGTGGCGTACGGCGGGACACCCGGACCGCGCCACCTTTCCGGGATAGGTGCCAGCCGGCGCTCGTCTTTCCTGGAGCCGTCCCTGGTCGACCACTACTCCTACGTGAGCGCGGGCGAGGCCGCCCTTTACTGCCGAAGGATATTACGGGAGACGGGGACACACTTAGGCGCGTCGTCAGGAGCCGTCGTGGCGGCCTGCGTTCGATTCCTCGAGGAACATCCCGGGGTAACGGACCCGCTGTGCGTCTGCGCCGACGGTGGAGAGAAGTATCAGGACACGGTCTACAATGACGGCTGGCTGGCGGCCATTGGCGAGACTCCACTGCCTGCCGGAGCGTCTGGAACGGTCGGAACCGGGAATGCCCGGTAGAGGTCGGCCCCCTGTACGGGACAGCGGCCTTTTGGAAGAGGACGGAAGAAACCGAGGATGGGCAGTGTGGCCGAGGTGCGGGGGGCGCTCGAAGAGCACGCCCTCGGCGGAACGCCCGTCCCCGTCGAGCGACTTGCCGACGTGCCGACCACCGAACTCTGTCACATGAACGAGCACGACGTGGCCATGCTGCTGCTGCTCGGTGCGGTCTGCGCCCGTCTGGACGGCGGCGCCTCGGCGGCGCCCATCCTGAAGGATGTCGCCAGACGCTATATGACGGCCTCGCTCCTGTACTCGGGGAGGGTGCTGCCCCGGGCCGAGGAGATGGTCGAACTCCTGGACCGGGGAGTGGACGAGGGCTCGCCCGACATACTCGCGGAACTCGCGGACCATCTCAGTCAGGGCTGGCCGGAGTACGGCGACTCCGTCTTCCCGCCGGCGCTGGCCCGGCTGGCCGGCCAGCGAGGCCTGGAGATGCCGGCCGACTCCTTCACCCGGGTCTCCTTCCTGCTGTGGCGTCAGGGACTGGCGGCCGCTGCCGAGAACCGGGCGGAAGAGGCGGTGTCCCTCTTCGAGCAGTCCCTGGAGCGCTACCGGAAGTACCTGTACTACGCGGACGCGGCCTGGCTCTTCACCGACCTCGTCATCGCCCTGCTTCTCGCCGGGCAGATCAGCGAGGCGAAGGCGGTGCACGACCTCCAACTCCGCTATGTGACCAAGCTCGTCGAAACCTACGCCGACGCCTCCGCCGAAGCGGGCCAGCCCTCCGCCTTCCACCTGGGCGACCTGCAGAGCGGCAGCTACAGCACCTTCGTGGAGTCCGTGACGCTGCGGCCCAAGGGGCTGACCGAGCAGGACAAGAAACTGCTCGTGCGCTACCTCGACGCCAGCGAACGCTTCATCGCCGCCTGCCGCTACGGCTCGCGCAGGGACTTCGAAGCCGGGCTGGACATCTTCTCCTTCGGGTGGGTGACCTTCCAACGGTCCCCCTACCCCCGGATCCTGCGCCATCTCGCCGAACGCTACTGCGAGGGCGTGGACGACTGGCACATTCCGCTGACCGCCCACGAACGCTGGCAGCGGATGCTGAGCAGCTACCGGATGAGGGTGAAGGCGGAGGTGCTGGTCGCGACCGCGGTGGGCCTGCACAACAGGCTCGCCCACGCGGGCATGGAGGAGCACGCCAACCTCGTCCTCCTCGACGCCGCGATCCTCTTCGCCCGTCTCCACGGCACGGACGAGGCACTGGACTGGATCACCCGCTATCTCGGAGAGCTCCGGCCGAAGATCCCCAAGGCACTCTCCGCGGGCGTCAACTACCTGCAGACCACACAGCATGTGGAGAGCAGCTGGATGCTCGCCCGGTACGCGGCCGAGCGCGCCGACATACTGGCGCCGGACCTCTTCTCCCTGGGCCTGGACACCCCATGGCCGACGGAGCCGCGTGTGGACATCGCCCTGTACGACCAGCACCTGTCGCTGGGCGGAATCACCGTCTACGAGACGACCCCGCCCCCGCTGCTCGACGTCCTCGCGGTCCTGGGTGAGGAGTTCACCCGCAGCCGCGAGGAGGGCAGGGACGTTCCCTTCCTCTCGGCCGCCGAGCTGTCCCGGCGCACCGGCCGCACGCCGGGGGCGCTGGCCCAGGCGGTCCGAAGATTCCGCAGCACCTGCAAGGGCGTGCTCCACGAGGCCACCGAGCTGAACTCGGAGTGGGAGGACGTCATCCAGGGGCGGCCCGGCTACCGCCTCAACCCGCATCGCGTAGGCCGGTTCCTCGCCTACGCGAGCCGTGTCTGAGCCACATCCGAACCGCATCCGGTCCACATCCGAACCGCATCCGAAACACATCCGGTCCACATCCGGCCCACATACCAGCAGGGACCACGTCCCGGTTTCGACCACGGTCCCGCCCATACACCGACAGTCCCGCTCATTCACGGACGAAGAGCGGCGGGGGTACTCTCATGCCCGAAAACATCGCAGTCGTCGTCGACCCGTCGGCCGTCGACGCGGATCACAAGTTCGTCGTCGCCCTGAAGGCGAAGCTCGACCACGGCGTCGCCACCAACGCCGCTTCCCATCTGTGCCTGGGCCTCGTCGCCAAAGCCGTGGCCGAGCGCCCGGATCTGCTGCCCACGATGTCGTTCCTGGACTTCGCCGACGCGGAGGGCGGCGAGCACTCCCCCGTCTCGGGGCTGTCGCTGGTGGCCCTGGAGGGCAGGCCGGCCTGGCTGCGCCGACTGCGCGAGCAGGCCCGTGCGGCGGGGCTGCTGTGCACCGACTTCACCTCGGACATGACCGGTGACACCTACGTCGAGCAGCGGGAACGCATGCGCAAGCGTCCGGAGCAGGAACTCGACTACTACGGCGTCGCGGTGTTCGGCCCCCGTGCGGTGGTCGACCCGCTGACCAAGAAGTTCTCCCTCCTTCGGTGACTGCCATCGCGCGTCGCGGCCGGCGGCACCCTGACCCGAGAGGCTTCATATGAGCGACATGGCTCATTCCCACGATCTCGTCATCGTCCCCTCGGCCGTCGTCCAGCAGGTGCTGGACACGCTGGGGAAGGAATCGAAGGACATCGTCGAGCGGATCTACATCGAGGCCGCGAAAGGCAATCTGGTGAATCCGGACAGCCTCTTTCTGCGCCCTGACCCGCGGCGGCGGGAGCGCGTCATCGCGTTACCCGCGTATGTCACCGGTGAACCACCGGTCATGGGCATCAAATGGATATCCAGCTTTCCCGAGAACCTGTCCCTCGGGCTGCCCCGCGCCTCGGCCCTCATCACACTGAACGACCTGCGGACGGGCTTTCCCCGCGCGGTTCTGGAAGGTGCGCGGATCAGCGCGCACCGCACGGCCCTCTCGGCCGCGGTCGGGGCGGAGGCGCTGCGTGCGGGCGACCGGGCCGTCGAGCGGCTGGCGGTGGTCGGCACCGGGTACATCGCCGGCACCACCCTGCGGGTCCTGGCGAACCTGGGCTGGTCGTGCCGGCAGGTGTCGGTGCACGACCTCGACGCCGAACGCGCTCGCTCGTTCGCGACCGAGCACGAAGGCACCTTCCGCGCCGGTGAGGTGACCGTGGCGGGCACCCTGCGCGAGGCCCTGTCCGGTGCGGACCTCGTGCTGTTCGCCACCACTGCCGTCGACCCGTACGTGTCCACCCCCGACTGGTTCGCGCCCGGCAGCGTCGTGCTGCACATGTCCCTGCGTGATCTGACCCCCGCCGCGCTCGCCGGTGCGTCCCATGTCGTGGACGAGGTGTCGCACGCCCTGCGGGAGAAGACCTCCCTGGCCCTCGCGGTGGACGAGGGGACCGTCGCACGGGAGGAGGTCCGGCCGATCGGCGACCACCTCCGCGGAGAAGTACGCCCCGACCGTGCCAGGACGGCGATCTACGCACCCTTCGGCCTGGGCTCGTTGGACATCGCCATCGGCGGCCTGGTGGTCGAACGGGCGATCGGTCTGGAGGGCGTCGTCACGGTCCCCGGCTTCTCCGCGTCCTGACAACCACCCCCTGGGTCGCGTGCGTGGGCCCGGCCGCCCGGATTTCCGCAGTGCAGCGAACGGCAGAGGAGACAAACGTGCCAAGCACCCTGTTCACATCCGAGTCCGTCACCGAGGGACACCCAGACAAGATCGCCGATCAGATCAGCGACACCATCCTCGACGCGCTGTTACGCGAGGACCCGGCCTCCCGGGTGGCCGTGGAGACGTTGATCACCACCGGGCAGGTGCATGTGGCCGGTGAGGTCACGACCAAGGCCTACGCGGACATCGCGACCCTGGTCCGCAGCAAGATCCTCGAGATCGGCTACGACTCCTCGA